>CACYBT010000205.1 GCA_902772715.1 uncultured Succinivibrio sp. | reverse complement strand
ATCTTTAGGTCTTCTTCCAAAAGAGGAAATCAAAAAAAGAGGAAGACCGAAGAAAGCTTTATAGATCTATACTTTGGGAAAGTTGTAAATAAATTTTTGAAATTTGATTGTTGGGTTAAGGAGTTGAAGTAAATTTTATGAATATTGATGAACTAACTTCAAAAGTAATTTCAGGTCAACCTTTAAGTAAGGATGAGGCCTATGCTGTATATACGGCTCCGCTTGAGTCTATTTCAATGGGAGCACAGAAGATTACTGCCCATTTCTTTCATGATGCTCTAGAATTCTGCTCTATATCTAACGGAAAAAGCGGGCGCTGTACTGAAGACTGTAAATTCTGTGCTCAGAGCAGGCTTTTTAAGACCGGGGTGAATGAAGGCCCTATGAAAAGTGCTCAGACTTTTTTTGAAGAGGCTCAGTATAATTCAGAAAGAGGAGTGCATCGCTTTTCTGTGGTTACTGCCGGAGTCAGACTTTCTCCAAAAGAGGTGCAGAACCTTGCTGCTGCCTATGCACGGATCAGTAAGGAGCTAAATATTTCTTGTTGTGGCTCATTAGGCCTATTGGATGAGGAGTCTTTACGTATTTTACAAAAAAGCGGCATGCGACGTTACCATTGCAATATCGAGACTTCACCCAAATTTTTTGACAAGATTTGTTCTACACATTCCTTTTCAGAAAAAATCAGTACGATTCAAACTGCAAAACGGCTTGGTCTTGAAATCTGTTCTGGCTGTATTTTGGGGATGGGCGAAAGTATCGAGGATCGTATTGATATTGCATTAACACTTCATGATCTTGAGGTCGACAGTGTTCCAATAAATATTTTAAATCCCATTAAAGGCACGCCTTTAGAGGATCGTCCTGTCATGAGTGAGGAGGAGGTGAAAAGAAGCATCGGTATGTTTCGCTTTGTCTTACCTCGTGCCGTACTGCGACTTGCAGGAGGCAGACTGTTGTTTGCCTCATATTTCAGTAGCCTTTACCAATATGGTATCAACGCTGTAATAACCGGTGATATGCTCACTACTCAAGGGATCAGTATCCAAAAGGATGTAGATGTTGCCTGTAAGAATAATAAAAGGCTTATGCTGATAAAACCTCTTTAGACTATTCGATAGAACTTTGATCCTCGATAAGCGTGATATTGCGGATCAGGGTTTCTTTGCCTCTTAAAAGTTCAAATTTTAAGGTTGCACCAGGTTTTGACGAGGAAATAAGCGATATTAGTTCCTTGACATCTTTAATGTTTTTATCATCGACTTTTTTGATAACATCTCCTACCTCAATAATACCTTGAGCAGGTCCATGCGGATCGATAAAACCCACGGTTACTCCTTCAGAGTTATCCAGTGGATTAGTATCCACATCGGAAATCCCAAGATATCCCCTTTCTACTTTGCCATGGGTTAGGATTTCGTTCACCACCTGCATTACCATTTTTACGGGAACTGAAAAACCAATTCCGTAGGTGTTTTCTGAATTAAAGGAAGCAGTATTGATCCCTACTAGATCCCCACGTGTGTTGACAAGTGCCCCTCCAGAGTTACCGTTATTGATGGGGGCATCGGTTTGAATCAGTTCCTGCACTCCCTGACGGATGTTCATAATATCTTTGGTCAACAGTCCTGAACCTGAACGAGCTAGGGCCGAAATTATACCGTGTGTAACCGTCTGACCAAGATTGTTAGGGTTACCAATGGCAAGAACTACATCTCCGACTTTAACATCGTATTTGGCAGTGGAAATTGCTTTAATGTCTTTGGCGTTGATTTTTAAAACCGCAATGTCTGTTCTACGGTCTGTTCCGATGACTAAAGCGTTGAATATTTTTCCGTCACGGGTTTGTACCCATACTCCATGTCCAGGCTCGCTTGCGGATGTTACCACATGATAATTAGTAACAATTACGCCATTGTCATTAAGAATAACTCCTGAGGCTGAAGAGGTTATTTTACTTGTATTAGGCGTTATATAGTCGTCGTTGAGTTCGGCCACATAGATATTAACTACTGATGGCGCGGCTTTTGCTACAGCGTATGAGTAACTTTCTACGGATATGCCATTAGAGTAGATTAGGTCTCCAATTTTTTTTCCTGTAGATGGGTAAATAAACAGGATAACAGTACCTGCTATCAGACCGGTGATGGCGGAAACAATAATGGGAAAAATTTTTTTATTGATTTTCATGATAAAGATCTTCCGTTCAAAGGTGCTTATTACGGATACTATACAAAAATGGATTAACACTCAACTGCTGTGCGGTAAAAGCGTAACTTTTGGCAAAAAAATGTTGGTTTGGGAAATTTAACTAATAGATGGTCAAATGGTTTATATAAGGGGATGTTTCTAACAGAAATTGAAAAAAACGGCGGTTTTTCTGTTACCGCCGTTGCCTATGATTGTTTTATCTTAAAGTGATGTACAGAGTTGTACCGTCACGATTTATTCTAATGGCCGAAAGTTTTCCTTTCTCCTTTTCCAAAATAGTTTTGAGATCATGAAGATTATTTACTTCAGAACGGTTTACTCCGGTGATGATATCGCCTTTGCGTAAGCCGAAACGACTTGCCATTGAGCCTTTTTGCACATCACTAATTTCAACGCCGCCTTTGTCGGCATTAGTAAGGGTAGCACCGGCAAAAGCAGGGGAGATGCTTTCTGACTCATCTGCAGTCACTTTCTGCTGAGTATCATTACCTAGCCTTACTTTTACATCTTGATATTTACCTTCTCTGAAGACGGTAATTGTAACCTCATCACCTGCTCTCTGAGTAGCAATTTCGGCTCTAAGAGAGGCAAAAGATTTTATTTTCTTGCCATTTAATGCAGTAATAATGTCGCCTGATTTGATGCCAGCCTTGTCAGCACCAGAATCTTTGATTACTTCATTGACAAAGGCTCCAGTGGAATTTTCGTAGCCAAAACTCTGTGCCAAGTCAGCATTGAGTTCGGTGCCAATGACTCCCAGTAGCCCGCGTTTTACCTCACCGTATTTTAAAAGTTGCTGGGTTACAGTCTTAACCATATTGGATGGAATTGCAAAACCAATGCCGATATTTCCACCAGATGGTGCCATAATAGCAGTATTGATACCAATTAGCTTACCGGATAAATCAATCAGTGCACCACCAGAATTTCCTGAGTTAATGGCCGCATCAGTTTGAATGAAGTTTTCAATATTTTCAATATTAAGCCCTGACCTTCCTAATGCAGACACAATTCCAGAGGTTACTGTCTGACCTAAACCATATGGGTTGCCGATGGCTATTGCAAAATCACCTACTTCAAGATTATCACTTTCTGCCATATCAATCTGAGTCAGGTTTTTGGCATCCTTAAGTCTAAGTAAGGCCAGATCAGTATGACTGTCTTTACCGATTAGTTTGGCGTCAAACTCGCGACTGTCTGCAAGTTGAACTTTGATTTCATCAGCACCGTCAATCACATGATGATTGGTTACCACAAGCCCTTCCTTAGCATCAATAATAACACCTGAACCTAATGCTCTGAATTCACGCTGTTGTGGCTTGTTTCCAAAACCAAAGGCATCACCCATACCCGGAAACATAAATCTGAACTCGTCTGGAAGAGCAAATCCCTGCACATCCTTTTTCCCTTTAACAGAGATGTTTACCACACCTGGTAACACATTCTTGAGCATTGGCGCCAGGGACGGATTCCCGTTTTTAGTTAAAAGACCTTCTAAAATAGGGGCTGCATATACCTGGTTATGAGGAACTATAAGTGCTAGTGATAAGGCCAACATTGCTGTTGTAGTTTTGAAAGTTTTTAGCATTTTTATGACTCCTTGAGAATTAAACCTTAATCTGCTCATTTTGAGATTTTTCGTTAATTTCGTTTTCTTTAGAACTGTTTTCTTCAGAGTTTTCCTGGTTTTCATTTTTTAAAATATTTTCAATTTCGGTTTGAGGATCAGTTTTTGGAATTTCAGGATTCTTTAAAGCAGTAGGTGTTGGAATCACCTTTTCATTGTTATTTTGGGTTTTAATTTCCTGCTCTTCAGGTTCATCATCAATGTTCTGATCATATACAGGAACATTAGCTCCTTTGGCATTTAAAAATAAGTGCACTGCTTCTTCTTGAGGGGCAATTTTTTGTACAGATTCACGCAAAAACTGTACATACTGACGATGTGCGGCATCAAGTTCATTAAAAACATCAAGAGATGTTTTTATGAAAAGATCGAGAGTGCGCTGCGATTTGACGGCTTCACGTTTGGATTTTAAAATCTCGTCTTTAACTTTCTTGTTTTTATAAATTTTGGCGATAACAACAAAGCACAAAACTGCTCCAACAATAATGCCACTTAAAAAAGAAGAAATACCTACTGCATAAAAATCCATATTTTTTTTTCTCCAAAGTGCTTTGTCAGTACTAATAATAGATAATTAGTCTTAGTTGAAACTTAGTCACAGCAATAAAAAATTCTAAAATGAATCAGAATTGTAGTTTTGCTCATCAATGTAATTTTACAATTTTATTGCTTGATTTTGTTAAAATTTGACTTTAAAAGACAAATTTTATTTTATTACTTTTAGTAACCATTCGCAGCGGCAAAACACAATTCTATAAAAGCTCTTCAAAAGTCATTAATTTTTAATAAATTTAACAAAAGTCCT
>CACYBT010000204.1 GCA_902772715.1 uncultured Succinivibrio sp. | reverse complement strand
CATAGAGGAAATGAAGCAGTTAGGATATAAGATTAAGCGTCATTTTCAAGGCATTCTCAATACTATTGAAAGTGGCTTTAACAGTGCTATGGTTGAGGGAATAAACAATAGGATAAAGTTCATGTTTAGAAAAGCAAACGGTTTTAGGAATATGAAAAATATGATAGACATGGTAATGCTTTATTGCTCAAATTTGTGAATGACATTGACAAACAGAATGAAAGATGAGTTCGGATTCAATTAGGTAAAGGGGGGGACACAAAATCTATGGTAAGTTTTCGCCCACTAAGACTAGAGAAGAGCCAAAGATTTATGCAAGAAAAGTAGCAAAATCAATTTATGGAGATGACAGGATTATAATGTATCGTGACGAAGATATGCACGATAAAATGACAGCCGAATTTTTAGGGCAGCTAGGTAGTGATGACTTTCACAGCGAAGATAATTTCAAAAAGCTATCACCTTTTTTTTGCGTAATTGTTCTACGTAGTAATTTGGAGAAAAAGAAATATCCGGCCTCTGTAGTTTATGGAGATTACAAGAAGAGATGGAGGATAGAAAACCATTTCAATTTTGTTGAAAAACTCATTCGATTTTATGGTCTAAAAACTGATGATTATTATGCCATGCAGGGATTATGTTTTATTGTACTGGTGGTTGGACAAATCAAAGCAGCATTTAAAAAGAGACAGAAGTCGTCATCATCAAGATATGTGGCCCATTTATCCACAAAAGAATGTCTGATAAAGGCATCAAGGATCAAGATATCTCAGTATCAGAATAAGAAATGGTACATGTCAGTAACAACAAAGAAGACCGTGGAACTGATGAATGAGATGGGAGTTGATTTAGACTCTGATTTAAAAAAGCTCAACATGTACCAGCGCTAATGGGAAAATAGAGGGCCAAATCGAATTACCTAATAATTACGGAGACTGTGATATAATTAGTATATAGTTTCTGTAGTATAACTTTTGGATTTCCGCAAACAAGAAATCATCCGTTGATGAATATGACAAACTTTGCTATTGTCAGACCGTGGTGTTGGAGTTTACTCTAGGATGGGCGGATAAAGTCATGTGTTATCTCTTTATTTTTTATGGTTTTGGAGATTTTATTGTTTGGGCCTTCTATTTAAAATAATATCGAACCTCAAAATTAGTAGAGATTCATATTATTGTTATGCTTATTAAAATATTATGAATTAACTCAAATTTTTATTTAATTTTTACGTTTGTTTTTTTCTAATTGTGTATACTATACTAAGCCTAATTAGTTGTATATTTGGTTGTTAATGTCTTTTGGTTGATAAGGTTTTAGAATGGATTTTCAATTTTTAAAATATTTGAAATTCATTATGTTAGTTTTTATGCTAACTGTAGTAACCTCTGTATTCCGTATTGTTGCTGCTGCAGATGATCTTATGGCTGATGATGATATTACTCCTGTTGACAACAGTACTGTCAAGGTTGATGTTGCAGAACCTTCCGCGAACCTCGTCGCTCCACAGCAGACTCTAGATGTTAATGCCATGGTCAATAAGGCAAATTTAGACGAGAAAAGAGCTCGTTTACGTGATCAGTTAAAGCGTGATCGCGCTGACTCCAAACGTGCTCGTTCTATTCGTCGTAATCTTGAGCTTGATAAAGATGGTTTGAGTGCTGAAGAACAGGCTCTTAAACAAAAACTTGAGTATATGCGTGGACAAAATAATCAGAATCAGAAGTCTACTGATTCAGCAAAGAAATTCTCACAGTGGGTTAATGACAATATGATGCTTAACAAGGATAAGAAGAATGACGATTCTCCTCCATCTTCTGATGATCTGCTGAAATAAAATTCAGTTATTATTCACAGCTGTGTTGTTAAACTCAGTCCTTTAACATTGTTCAATAGTCTTTAATTTTCACGCTAGTCATTAAAAATAATGTTAGCTACTTGCCTAGTATATCATTCGCTAAATACGTTAATTAATAATTAACTATCGTGATATAATACTCCTATACTATGAATGTGGAGGAGTATTCATATGGCACGACCAAAAAAGTTCCTGAAGACTTTAT
>CACYBT010000203.1 GCA_902772715.1 uncultured Succinivibrio sp. | reverse complement strand
TGTTATACTATACCTAATTTATAGGGGTTAGGGAGACTTTTATGCGTTACTTGGTGAAAAAGAAAAACAATAATGGCTTGTACTACCTGTATCTTATTGAGATGAGCTACGATCCTGAGAAAAAAAAGAATAGGCAGAAAATCATACAAAGTTTTGGCAACGTTACCGAGTTTGAAAAAAATCACCCCGATGAGTATGCTGAACTTGTTCAGAAGTATGGAGATAAGAGAACACGCAATAAAATCGAAAAGGAGCAGATTGTAAACAGGTTCTTTGAAGATAGTAACAAGTCATCTTCTAATCTTGAACTGTTATCAAATGTAAAAAATCTCATGCCGCAGCGCATCGCTCATCTTGCACTGCGCAAACTCTGGCAAGACGATCTTATCATGCCGAAATTCTTTGATTATCTTGTAAGACATGAGACTATTGAGGCTCAATATAATATTTCCGAGATAGCCCAGTATTTCTCAATGCTTAAGATTATCTGTCCATCATCGTATCTTAATGGTATGGAGATAAGTCCACGCTTTCTTGGCGATCCGATGAGCGAATACACAACGGACGATGTCTATCGATGTCTTTCAGTACTCGCCAAACATAAAGACAGCATTATGCGACATATCAACAAACGGATAGATGTTTTGGTTCCAAGAGAGAAGTCACTACTGTTCTTCGATTGCACCAACTGTTATTTTGAAACAGCATATAATGATGCATACTGGTACAGAAGGAAAGCCTTGCGTCAATTGCGGCGGGAATTAAAGAAAACAGATGAACGTTTCAAATCTCTGAATAGAAAAGAATGCAATCAAATCATTGAAGAAAATCCTCTATATTTACAGCGTCTTAATGAGATTATAGATTCTTTTGGCGATCCCCTTAGAATGCATGGGCCAAGTAAGGAAAAGCGCTTTGACTTGCCTTTAGTGTCTATTGCGCTTGTAGTAGACGACCATGCAATTCCAATAGATTTTAAGGTATTCTCTGGCAATCAGGCAGAGACATCAACAATGATAGAAGTCATTAAAGAACTTAAAATCAAATACAGGATTAACAATGCCATACTTGTCGCTGACAGTGCTTTAAACGGAACCAAAAATCTATGCAGGTTACTCAAGGAAAACATGGGATTTTCAGTGGCAAAGTCAGCCTTATCATTCAGTGAACAGATAAGAGAGCACGAGTTAAATCTCAACACCTTTTTGCCCATCAAGGATGAAGCGGGGAATGACACCCCGCTACTCTACAAGATTATGGATTATCACAATACCAGATACGACCGAACAGAACTTGATAAAAATGACAAAAGCACCAAATATGTCATTGACTGCAAACTAATGATTACGTTCAGCGAAGAACGCTACAAAAGAGATATTACTGTACTTGAGGATAACATTAGGCGAGCGCAGCGTGCAGTAGAAACCAAGGAGCAAATCAAGGCATCTGCTACCGGATGGAAATCTTTTGTCAATATTGGCAGAGCAGATGAGGTACAGCAAGACAGTTCTTTATCAAAAGCGCAGGACACATCAGTACACAGCAACGTAAAAAAGAAAAAATCAGATATTACCATTGCACTCTCATTAAATGAGGAAATGATAAAAAAACGCAGACAGTGCGCTGGTTTTGCCGGAATTCTTTTCAAGGAACCACCTGAAAGCAAAGAGCAGTTAACTCCGTCTTACGTCAGCAGTCTCTATCATCATCTTGTCCAAATTGAGGAATGTTTCAGGATCATGAAACATGATTTTGAGATAAGACCGGTTTATGTGCGGGAGAGGAACAGTATCAACGGACATATCCTGCTCTGTGTTGTTGCACTAATTATGATAAGGCTTATTCAAAGAAAATTTAAAGAAGATGGGCTCAGTATCACCGCGCAGCAAATTCAGGAGTGTCTTGAAAGTTTAAAACTCATGCTTCTCACCACAGACGGTCAAAACTGTATCTACCTCAATTCGTTAGAGGCAGACAGAAGAAATTGTCTACACAATGCAAAAGATGAGGCATTTTTTGAGGAAGATATGATAAAAGAAAAACTGTTGGATATGCTTGACTGTAGAATAAACGAGACCGTAAACACCTTGGCTCAACTACGCTCTAGTTTTCATGTAAAAAAATTAAGTCAGTCGGAATACCAGCAAGAACTATTGAGAAAATATTGCTGTAGCAACAAATCAGATATGTAAAACTAAATGCGAATTTTACAATTCATCTTAAAGCCTTATAATACAAGGGTCGAACCCTTATTTTTATTCGATATGCTGCGGAACACAGGAAACTTGAACAGTATTTTAAGGTGGATGTCGCATCTCAAATCTTCAGCTATGCCGCACTTATATATGCCAATGGATTTATCCATGTT
>CACYBT010000202.1 GCA_902772715.1 uncultured Succinivibrio sp. | reverse complement strand
GGTCTTAATATGTACAGCAGAGAATTTCTAAAATCCCGTTTTTATCTTCTCTACCCAAATGATCTAACCTTTAATATCTACATGCTCTTTTTTGGGATCTGGAAGAAGTCAAACTTTATATTTTTTCCTCTGACATGGAAAGAATCAGATCAGGTTTCCAATGCCAAAATGTTTAAACAGGCTTGGAATATTTTGAAACTCACTTTTGAGTTTGCATTAAATAATCAAGTATTAGAAAGGGATTTCGTAAACGGCAAGTCAGAATATACCTCTAAGGTGCTATTTGAGAAATGATTTCTGCTCCACTCTTAACTGCGACAGTCTGTTATATCGGTGCACAGTTTTTTAAAGCCTTAAGGTTATATTTTGTCTTGGGCGTGTACAGAATTAGCCTTGTAGTTCTCTTCATTCTCTGTTCTACTGGAGTCGCCTGCGCCTATCTGGTGGGGGGGTAAACCGCTTATTTATGAGGTTTTAGTCGTTCTACCTCTTTACTTTTTTTTCAAAATTCCCTTTCTTGCATCTTTTTACTCTTTAATTGTTCTTAGAATTTTTGATTCTCTGTTATTGCTGCTGTGCATTCCTATTTTTAAAGGACACTTATCAAATCAGCTCATTGTTTTTCTTGTATCTCTCACTGCGATATGCTGGCTTTTGATTTCAACATTACCGGTTATTATCAACAGAATCGAAAAAAGAATTCTCATAAGTCCGGTATATAAGCCTGTCTTTACTCATGCTATCAAACAGCTCGTATCCCTAAAAAAAGAGCTGGCAAGTCTTGCTTTCGGAAAAAAAGGCACTCTTCCGTTAACAATACTCTTAACCGCTTTAATATGGTTTTTTGAAATTTTATCTTTAGGAATTATGACAGGAAACTTCATTTCCGGAGGTCAGTCTGTAATCAACCGTATTGCCGGCAGTCTCGGTATGGTTGATGACAATATTGAATTAGATTATAACGAACTGGTCCTCGCGCTTAGCAGCGTTGTCATTATTACTATTGCAGCGGTATCGTTTAGGAAACTTAAAAGAAAATGATTAACTACGTATTCTGTTACTGCAAGGTAGATAAATGGTCCTTTCTTGATTCTTCACTAGGGCTTAACGATCTTAGAAACTTAAGATTCGGCAAAATTACCTATGAGCAAATTTTATATAAAATCAAGGTATTTGAACATTCTCAGTTTATTTTTCTAAATGAGGACTTTCCAAATACTCATCAGAAACTAATATCAGGTCTATCTGATTATTTGTCCTTGAATGACTGCTATCTTGATTATGAAGACTCGGTTGCTGTTTTAAATCTTCAGTATTTCCCTCGTGATATAAACATGCTGTCGAGCAAACTCTGCCAGGCAGAAGCATCTAGTCTGCCACTTATTATTACCGCCGAAGAAACTGATACTAAGGTAAGTACTGTTGTTTTAAAAGCAAAGAATCTTAGAGAATTAAAACTTCCTTTTGACAGTCCGATATTCGAGGCGCCGGAGCATTCCCTTATCAATTTAAATACGCCATCTGAGGTCATGGATTTATTTAACGAAGGATTGGTACTTAGAAATTTTAATTCCATGCAAAAAGGGCGTACCGGATATTTTCTAAAACACTCCAAACAGAAATCCAAAATGAAGGCTGAACACGAGTTTTTAAATACTCTGCCTACTGCTATCAGACCCTTCTATCCATGCTGTGGAGATTATCTTGAAAATCTTGAAAATGATGAAGCGGGGTATGAGATTGAACTTGTACCGTCACTCGATGTCGCAAAGTTCCTAATCAATAACTATTTCTCATCTTGTGAGAGATGTGAGGATTTTATACAGTCAATTGAAAAGTACTGTGATGCTGTTCCCCATAAAACGGTATCAGTCGAAGAATACAGACTAAAAATGACCGAGCTTTTTGTCAAAAAAGGCAAACAAAGGCTTGAGGCCTTATCAAAAGTAAAATGTCTCTCAAGACTGAATAAGATTGTAAAACTTTTTGGATTTGACAGTGTCGATGATTTTGGAAAGGCTTATTTAAACCTCTTGGAAAATGATATTGCCAAAATGGATGATGCTGAGCTTTACTGCGGTCACGGTGACTTGTTCTTTGGCAATATGCTCTATGACCCATCCAAAAGACTATTAAAGCTGGTTGATCCTAAAGGCGGAAATGCTTCATTAGCAATGATGCCAATCTGGTACGATTTAGCAAAGCTCTCTCATTCTTTTATGGGAAATTACGATTTAATGATTTACGGTCTAATTACCCCCTTCTTAAATGATTCATTAGAGCTTTCCTTAAAAATCCGTAAAGAATTTAAGAAAAGTTGTCAGTTACTTTCAAATGCATTCAGTGCATTTCTTTCAAAAAGAAAAATTGATATCAAAAGAGTGCGTTTATACGAAGGCTCATTATTTTTATCTATGTTGCCATTACATGAAGAGGCACCATTAAGGATGTCTTGCCAACTTATAAGAGCTATTGAAATTTACAAATATTACACCACCGAGGAGAAGTAATGTCAGTTGCATATGTTATCTGCGCAGCAGGTGAAGGTTCAAGATTCCGTAAAGATTTTGGTGACTTACCTAAATCACTAATAAAACTCTGTGGCCATACATTACTTGAGTGGTCATTACGCTCATTACCGGTGTTCTCTGATGACACACTTATTTTAATAACCCAGAAAAAACACCGTCTCAAAGAGAAGTGCTTTGATATGGTAGAAAATCTTTACCCTTTTAACTACATCGTATGGATAGAAATACCGGAACTCACAAGAGGACAGCTTGAAACTGCAAGTCTTGCTAGACATTTTGTTAAAAATGAAGATAGTCTTGTAATCTACAACTGCGACACCTATTTTCAGAGTAAAACATTAGAACAACTTATAAATGATCCTGCTGTTGATGGAATCATTCCATGTGCAAAGGCGGAAGGTACAGCCTGGTCTTTCTGTAGAACAGATGAGAACGGCAAGATTATTGAAGTAAAAGAGAAAGTAAGAATCTCAGAATGGGCTACCGTGGGGCTTTACTATTTCAGAGATTCAAAGCTTTTCTTTTCAAAGGCAGAAGAAGCGCTTAACAGTCCAACTTCAGATAAAGAATACTTTGTCGCACCTCTGTATCAATGGTACATCGACAATCAAAAGAATGTTGTCATGGATAAGGTAACACTCTTTAAACCTATGGGTACTCCCGATCAGATTGAAGAATTCTGGGAGAAAAAGATCTCTGAAGTAAAAAGCGAAAACGAGAAGCCGGTTCTGGTAATTGATTTAGATAACACCATTACCATTGATGAACCTAATGTCCCCTATCCAGATAAAAAACCAAATCAGCCTGTAATTGATAAACTCAAAGAATTTAAAAAAGCAG
>CACYBT010000201.1 GCA_902772715.1 uncultured Succinivibrio sp. | reverse complement strand
TATAATATGTCACTTCCGTTTTCCGAGCTAAGCACCGATAAAAGTCACTATCGGAGGCCAATTTTATATTTAGAAAAGGAGACTAAAATTATGCGTATTAGAAATGTTATGTTAAATGCAAATCCATGGGAATTTTATGATAAAGTAACTATAGACTTAGACAGAGTAACACCATATCAAAAGGGGAAACTATTTTATCATTGGGATGGTTCGCCATTTTATAAGTTTTGTCCCGAATGTGGTGCTGAGATGAGAGGAGGCTAAAAATGACACTTAAAGAACAAAAGGAATTATGTATTAAGAACTATCCTGATAATTGCAAAGGATGTCCTGCATATAGGAACGATTGCGAGAATTATGAAAAAGGACATAAATGGCAAGATATAGATAGAGTGTTACCTAAAGATTGGAAATGTTAAGGCGGTGAAATTATGACTAATAAAATGGCAGGCGATTACGATTTTTGTGGATATGTAACCAAATACAACATACTTTGCTCTGATGGACGAATAATAATGCCAGGGGCTTTTAAAAATTGTGATGGTAAGGTGGTTCCGTTAACTGATTACCGTGGTTTCTTTGCTGTAGACAACATTTTGGGGCATGTGCTTCTTGAGAATCGCGAGGATGGTGTATATGGCTACGGTGTATTTAATGATAGTCAACGAGCCAAAACATATCAACAAATGGTTGAAGATAAGTCAGTAGAAGGATTAGGCATATATGCAATTGAACTTAAAGAAAATGATAAATGCGTTACGTACGCTGATATCAAATCAGTTATGCTTTGTATGTGCCCAGCTAATCCGCAAGCTAAAATTGATATTGTTAATAAACAAGAAATGACAGAATTACCACAATATCATTTTGATAGAGACGACTTTGTACGGGTTTGGCAGGGTGTTCTTGACGATAGCAATACGGATGATGTACTTGATAAGTGTGTGGCGCATACTATCACAGACCATTTTGAGATGTGGCGTGACGAAGACGAATATTACATTAAATATCTTCCTAATGGAGTGACCATTAATTGGTATAAGGGAACTCACTTAGGCAGAACAAATACATGCACCGATCCTAATTTTACATTAGAAGATTTTGAGAAGTTTCTAGTACAGCTCAAACGCGACATATATGGAGGTGAAATGACTAACACTGAATCTATTTGCTGTGATAATTGCTATTACTATGTATCCGAGCTTAGCCAATGTTACGGTCAAAAGTATTGCCCAGTGGTTGATCCTAATGATCGTTGTGAAGACTTTAAACCGTGTAAAAGGCCAAGTAGCGATATTATAAAATTCAATAAAATAAAGGCAATCGTTGATAATTGGAAGGTCGATGATGACGAGCACGAGTTATTAGAGCAGATCGCTGATATTGTGGACGGCACGGAGGTAGAGAATGACAAAGATAGTAATTGATATTCCTGAAGAAGATTACAAATATATCAAAGACTTGAAATTTTATTATTCAGGGAGAAGAAGCAGTAAGACAATAGAGCGACATGTGATAAATGCAATTAAACATGGTAAACCTTTGCTTGACATAACAGATGAGCAAATTAGCGATGCATTTCAGATTGCAATAGCCAATTATTGGGAATCGAAGTCAAAATATCTCACGCCACCGCCAATACCATGTGATTGCCCAATTAAGAAGGAGACGGAAGATGAGACTGATTGATGCTGATGAATTGAAAAAGTCATTAAATTTTGTTTATGCTTGTTCTTATATAGGCAGTAAATCAAAAGAGGGTATTGCGTCTGATATTATTGACGTTATAGACAACACTCCTACAGTACCCTTACCCGACTTCAAAGAGGGTTATAAGCAAGCAATACTTGACGGAAAAACTAACTTTTCAAGACCACAAGGCGAATGGATAGATACGGGTTATATGGAGGAGTATTGGGCAGAAGAGTATCAGTGCTCGATATGTGGAGCAAAAGACCATTGGCATAATTATTGTCCTAATTGCGGGACGAAAATGGAGGGTAACGAACCGTATTAAACACATTGGTACTGGTAAAGCACGCACAATTATATACTACCCTTATGATGCATCCCGGTTAAATACACTCTAAATTGCTTGAGTGAAGCCAATTTATATTTAGAAAGGAGTTTGAAAATGTATCTACCAAAAACAAAAGATGATCGACTTAATGGCCTTCACGCTGCCTCATCAAGCATTCTTTATGATATAAAACAAAAAATTAGTTTGGAGCGTATAAATGGACGTATAACCACTGATGATGAATATAATTGGGTAATTATAGACATTTGTAAGCATCTCATGGAGGATTCTGAATTAGAACATTCTAAGAAAATTATGGGTATGTAAAAGGAGATTAAAAATGCATGAAGACGGCTGGAAGGATGTAATTATTATTTTATTAATCGTGGGTTTTATATTTGCTGTACTTATAGCGGCTATAAATGATGGGCCTAAGTTCTGCCCGGAATGCGGTGCAAGATATGGCGATAATACACAATATTGTTCGTACGATGGCTGCGAGTTATTAGAAAGGAGAAAATAAAATGGCTGACGCAAAGAAATGTGATAGATGCGGTAAATATTATGATGATTATGATGGTGTGGGGTTCCCTGAAAACTCTGATGGCCCCCTTGAAAATACCCTTGATCTCAGAATGGGAAAAGGTAAATATGATAGGATGCATTTGGTCCGAGCGGACGATTATGGTAATAGACGTTTCGATCTCTGCCCTGACTGCATGGCTGCCCTAATAAGTTTCATAAAGCAAGGAGAAAAGAAATGCTAATACATTTACACACGGTGCATTTTAACGCCGGAATCGAGACCATCTCTGATATTTGGCTTAATCCGATTAATATTATGCGGGTTATGCGGTGTACAACGGAGCACAGTTCTACCAATAGTTACGTATCGATGAAAGACGAATATAATTGGAGAATGATAGAAGTCACAGAGACTCCTGAAGAGATTGAGGAGCTAATTAATAAGGAGGTGGCTAAATGGGGCCGAGAATCGAAAAGTATCTAAAGAAGACGAGCAAGGACCATCCTGATATT
>CACYBT010000200.1 GCA_902772715.1 uncultured Succinivibrio sp. | reverse complement strand
TGGTGCGGGAGAAGGGACTCGAACCCTTACACCGTAGGCGCCAGAACCTAAATCTGGTGCGTCTACCAATTCCGCCACTCCCGCGGAGAAATGAATGGGGTGGCTAAAGGGGCTCGAACCCTTGACACCTGGAATCACAATCCAGTGCTCTACCAACTGAACTATAGCCACCATTTCAAGAAAATCATTTCATTATCTCATTATCTGGCGCGTCCTAGAGGAATCGAACCTCTGACCCACAGCTTAGAAGGCTGTTGCTCTATCCAACTGAGCTAAGGACGCAAAATAAATCTGCTAATCCAGATAGTCCTTCCAAGGACTGAAATGATTTAACGCACGTTATGATACTAGACAATAGAGTGATCGTCAATACTAATTTTCTATTTTGTATAAAGATTTGTACTAGTTTGGAATGAATGCACAATAGTTGTCTCAATCCCTTGCAAAACTAAGCGTTTATAGACAGACGTCATATTCACTAGTGGACAGGTTTTGTCTTTCTTCTGATAAACTGATTATAGAGTTGCTTTATTTGTGCTTTCTTATTCTTTTTGAATATTTATCTAGTGTATGTTATTTATTCTGGTATGAGACGGAAATGTCTCTTAACACAGTACCTGCTATGTTTTGTCTGTCAAAAGAAAGCGCACTGCCAATGAAATGCAACTAAAGGACTGTGAATAACAAAGTGTTCAACCTGTTGATAAAAACAAACTACTTTTATTTGGCGATGAATTGGCTCTTTCTGCTAAAATACAGCATATGCAGAAAAAGCTGATAATCAGGAGAACAATAAAATATGCTTTTGGGTATACCTTATCTTGAAGTCGCTGAAACCGTGGCTGTTTTGTGTTTGTGCGGGGTTGTGGCTGGATTTTTAGCCGGTCTGTTAGGTATTGGTGGTGGCATTATATTTGTGCCCTGCTTTACCTTTGTGTTTACTGTGTTCTTTAATACACCACTTGATATAGCCATTCTCATCGCAACCGGTACTTCACTTTTATGCATGATTCCCACTTCTATTTCTGCTGCTCGATCTCAGCATAAAAAGGGAAATACAGATCTTGAGGTAATTAAATCATGGTCAGTTGCCATGTTGTTAGGCGTGGTTGTCGGCATTATGACTTCAAAATTCTTTGGCGGTGCCTGGCTTTCCATTCTTTTTGGCAGTTTGATGATTTTAAATGCTTTAAATACTCTTTTTAGAGCCAAAGCAAAGCCTGCTTTTTCAAAGCTTCCAGGTCCTTTTGGACAAAGATGTATAGCCTTTTTAATAGCCTGTTTTTCATCAATGCTTGGTATTGGTGGCGGTACCTTAACTGTTCCTGTATTAAATGCCTGCTCAGTGCCGCCTCACAAGTCTATTGGTACTTCCTCGGCAGTTTCACTTTTTGTCTGCGTGCCTGGTGCTTTGCTGATGATTTTTACCAATCTTAGCAATACTCCTCATGCCGCTCCTTTAGGTACTTTTGGTTTGGTCAATGTATTAACGGCTATCTGTGTTATACCTATTTCTTATATATGCGCTCCTTTGGGTGTTAATATTGGCAAGAGTATTGCTCCGGTAACTTTAAAAAGAGTATTTGCCGTAGCCTTATTCATCATTAGTGTTAATATGCTGTATAAGGGGATTACTCACTATACAGGAATGGATGGTGAGCAAACACGTGTCAGTTCAGTAGCTTTCAATACTTTTTCCAAAGTTTAAAAGAGGTCAGAGTCAGTGTATGAGTGCACAAATTATCGATGGTAAGGCCATTGCTAAACAATTAAGATTAGAGCTTAAAGAAAAGGTTGACTCCTATGTAAATGGAGGTCACCGTCGTCCTGGTCTTGCAGTGGTGCTAGTTGGCGAAGATCCTGCTTCACAGGTTTATGTACGGAATAAGCGTCGTGCCTGTGAAGAAGTGGGAATAACGTCCTTTGCTTATGATCTTAAGGACAATACCACGCAGCAGGAATTAAACAGTCTTATAGATAAGTTGAATGCTGATGAAAATATTGACGGTATTTTGGTACAGTTTCCACTGCCGGGACATCTTAATGAATCAGAAATTGTTGAGCGGATCAGTGCTAAAAAAGATGTCGATGGATTTCATCCATACAATGTAGGAAGGCTGGTGCAGCGGATCCCTAATATCTGTGCCTGTACTCCTCACGGGATCATGACGCTTCTGCATAGGGTACTGGGGGAAGATCTTAAAGGCAAGAATGCTGTAGTAGTTGGCGCCTCGAATATCGTTGGTCGTCCTATGGCTTTAGAATTGCTGCTGGCCGGCTGCACCACTAGTGTGACACATCGTTTTTCTGATCGCGAATATCAGAACAGTCTCATTAAAAATGCGGATATTCTCGTTGTAGCCGTAGGAAAGCCACGTTTTTTGGACGGCGATCTGGTTAAGGATGGTGCTACCGTTATTGATGTGGGGATAAACCGTCTTAATGATGGCAGTCTATGCGGTGATGTTGATTATGAGAAAGCCTCAAGGCATGCGGCATTTATTACTCCCGTTCCAGGCGGTGTCGGTCCTATGACTATTGCTACGCTCATGGAAAATACGGTTAAAGCCTACCAGTTGCATTTAAACCTAGCATAAAATTTTGGTGTTTCCCAAATCTTGTTTTGCTTAGATGCGTGGCACTTCAGAAGGAATTTAATGGGGATATCTGCCTACGGCTGAAGCAGGAGGCGACAATAGGTGGTATTTGCTTTATGACTGTTATTTTGGCTTTAGGTATTGATTTTCAGATTTTGATTATTCTGAATTTGCGTTTGAAAAAAAAACCTCGTCATGGACGAGGTTTTTTGATAAAAGACCTAATTAGTCTTTTTTAACTCTAGTTTCTAAACCAGTTACGATAACTTCTACACGACGATCTGGAGCCAAGCAGTCGATAACAGCCTTACGTCCTTTAACACCGTCACACTTGTTACCGGTAACAGGGTTAGCTTTACCTCTACCGTCAGATACAGTTGGGTTTACACCGTTATTCTGTAATTCTGCAGTTACGGCATCAGCACGTCTGTCAGACAGTTTCAGATTGTAGGCATCTGAACCGATACGATCGGTATAACCATAAACTTCGTACTGAGCATTCTCTAACTTGCTGCCAGACTGTACCACGTTGGCAACTGCGCTCTGACCTTCTGAAGAAAGAGTTGAACTATCAAATGGGAAGAGAATACCAGCATCTAAGGTATGGGTCTGAGTTGACTGAACTTTCTCAACTACTGGAGCACTTGGACCACCGAAAGTGTACTGGAAGGCTACATATAATAAACCTTCATCTAAACGCTCTCTGTCAACGTAGTGTGGTCTTGCAGAATTGACGAAATAATCATAGCCTGCACGGATCCCCAAATTGTGAGTAAACTGATACTGAGCACCGACGCCGGCAACAGCACCCCATCTTCTATCAGTTTCTTCAGGGAAGGATGATATTGCGAAAGTAGGACCAACCTTGAAGAATATATCAGAACCCTTGTCATCGAAAGTGTAGGCGAAACGGCCATAGAGCTCGATGATATTCTGGTGGAATTTGTCCTTGGTTGACTCTAAGGTATAATTATTGGTTGATTCGATATACTGGTTGCCAAGATAGTTATAGCCTAAACCTAAACCAAACCATGAGCAGAAGTTATACTCACCATATGCTTTGATACCGTAACCATCTTTGCCTTTGAAGTCGTTATCTTCCCAAAGGTCAGAACTGAAAGAATGATCAAAGCCGTGAGCCCAGCCGCCACCTACACCTAGTGTCCAGGAGTTTTCAAGGGCAGCGTTAGCGGAACCAACGGATACGGCTGCGATAACTGCTAGAGCAAGTAGATTTTTTTTCATAATATATTGTCCTATATAAAAATAAATTCTGAGTCTATATTATATTGCAATTTTTTTGATATTGTTAAAAAAAATAAACAAAAAATTTATTAAAAAATCATAATGTTAATTTTTTTCTGCAAAGTCAATCTTATGTTCTAAAAAAAGAGCATCCATTTCGTTTGGTATGCCCTTTTTATAAAATTTGCACATATGTATTGTTAAACTAGGTTTATCAGTTCAGGAATATCCTGTTCTGGGTTAACATCTTTGCTGTAATCAACCCCCTCTACCTCAAAACCAAAGAGTTGTAAAAACTGTTTTTTATAATCTGCGTAGTCAGAAATCTCGTAAAGATTTTCAGTTTTAACCTGTGACCACAGTTCCTTGCATTTATTTTGGATGCTGTCCTGTAACTCCCATCCATCCATACGGATACGATTATTGTCATCCATATTGACCTTATTAGAGTAAATCTCTTTAAACATTCTTAAGATATGTTCAATTACAGACTCATAGACTCCTTGCTCGCGCATAACCTTAAAGCAGAGAGATATATACAGCGGCATAACCGGAATGGCTGAAGATGCCTGCGTAACCACACTTTTTAGTACAGCAACATGGGCTTCACCAGAAAGGGAAGCAAGTCTTTGCATATTGGCTTTTGCGGCACGATCAAGATCTTCTTTAGCCTTGCCTAAAGAACCATGCCAGTAGATTGGCCAGGTAATTTCTGTGCCGATATAACTGTAGGCCACTGTTTTGCATCCTTCAGCGAGAACATCGGCATTTTTCAGTGCCTCAATCCATAATTCCCAGTCTTGTCCTCCCATTACTTTGACAGTATTGGCGATTTCCTCATCGGTAGCGGGTTCAAGAGAGGCAGTGATGATTTCGTTTTTGTTGGTGTCAATAGCGGTTGAAGTGTAGGTCTGACCGATTGGTTTTAATGCTGATCTGACCACTTCACCACTGTCAGGCATTTTACGTACAGGGGCAGCCAGTGAGTACACGACCATGTCGACTTTACCCAAATCTGACTTAATGATTTCAATGACTTTTTCACGGCATTCGTTGGAGAAGGCATCGGCATTCACGTTTTTGACGTAGAGATTGGCCTCTTTTGCATATTTTGTGAAAGCGCAGGTGTTATACCAGCCGGCTGTGCCAGGACGTTTTTGAGAACCTGGTTTTTCAAAGAATACTCCCAAAGTGGCGGCTCCGCTGCCAAAGGCGGCACTGATTCTGGATGCCAGCCCATATCCGGTGGAGGCCCCAATTACCAGTACTTTTTTGGGACCGTTTGCTACAGGTCCGTTTTTTTTGACAAGATCAATCTGCTGCTTAACGTTGGCATCGCAGCCACTAGGATGAGTAGACACACAGATAAATCCCCTAACCTTAGGCTCAATAATCATCGTTTTTTTCCTTTTAAATGTTTAATCCATAGTACCTTTAGCACCGCGCTACGATCTGAGTCATTAGGCGTGACTATGGAGCGTTATCGTAAAATAAGTAAAACGATGACATTGTACCTTTTATCGAAGGTTTTAACTAGTAGCAAAGTGGAGGTCTGTAGTCTAGTTCCTATCTTTCTTGATTTAAGTCAGTGATTTTTTAC
>CACYBT010000199.1 GCA_902772715.1 uncultured Succinivibrio sp. | reverse complement strand
GCTCATGCCGAGCACATAACAATAAAGCCCACGATGATAATCGCAGGCTTTTATATGATAGTTCCTTAACCTACTATATGTTATTGTAAATATCTAGTACTTCATTTTCAGAATCTTTCCATTCTCTGTCAGCCTTGGCATCATCACTTCTCTGTAATTCCAACTGACTGAAGTAATTTTTATTAGGCGGTACTATATAGTTACCAGTGAAAATAGAACACTCAAAATGCGTTAGATTTGGATTTTCCTCAGAAACTGAAGCCTCTAAGTCAGATAGTTTCTGATAGATAAGCGCATCAGCGTCAATAGCCTTGCAAATTTCTGCATTATCACGTCCATATGCAATAAGTTCTTTACTTGATGGCATGTCAATACCATAGATATTAGGATATCTTATCTCAGGAGAAGCAGACGCAAAATAAACCTTATTTGCGCCAGCCTCACGGGCCATCTGAACAATCTGTAAAGAAGTGGTACCACGAACAATAGAATCATCCACCAACAGAACATTCTTACCCTTAAATTCAGCCACAATAGGGTTTAACTTGTTACGTACCGAATTTTTACGCATCTTTTGCCCTGGCATAATGAATGTACGTCCCACATAGCGGTTTTTTACAAAGCCCTGACGATATGGGATACCTAAACTTCTGGCTATCTGAACGGCGATATCTCCGGAAGTATCAGGAATAGGGATCACAACATCGATCTTAAGATCCCGATGCTCATTTTTAATCTGTTCAGCAAGTTTAGCCCCCATACGCACTCTAGTGGCATAAACGGATGCTCCATCAATAATGGAATCAGGACGGGCAAAATATACATACTCAAAGATACAGGAGTTAAGAGTTGGATGTTCCGCGCAGATCTTAGACGACAATTCACCGTCATTAGTTATAAGCAATGCCTCTCCTGGCTTTACATCACGCAAAAGTTTATAGCCTGAAACATCTAGTGCCACACTTTCAGAAGCCACCATATACTGAGATTTGCCGCTACTGTCTTTTTTCTCACCTAATACTAGAGGTCTGATGCCATTAGGATCACGAAAGGCAATAAGGCCCACACCTAAAACCAAACTTACAACGGCATATCCACCCTTAATTTCCTTGTATACCTCAGAAATAGCCTCAAAAATATCATCAGCACCTGGTATATCCTTGTCAATTTTTGAAAGTTTCCAAGCCATGATATTTAAAAGAAGTTCAGAATCTGAGGAGGTGTTTACATGACGGCGGGCTTTTCTACACTTTTCCTTTAATTCGGTAGCATTGATAAGATTACCGTTATGGGCCAGAGCGATGCCATAAGGAGAGTTGACATAAAAAGGCTGAGCCTCTGCTGCCGACGAAGAACCGGCCGTAGGATATCTAGTATGACCTAAACCTATTCTTCCCTTTAACCTTAGCATATGTCGCTGTTCAAAAACTTCTTTGACCATACCGTTAGATTTGCGCTGATGAAAATTATGCTCATCGTCCACGGTTATAATGCCGGCAGCATCCTGCCCACGATGCTGCAGCACCATAAGAGCATTGTAAAGCCAGACATTAACAGGGGAAGTACCAACTATTCCAACAACACCACACATTTTAAACTCCGGTTTCAGGTGTACCGATATAAATAAAGAACCAGTTGACTATTCTGTCAAGTTCAGGGATCAGCACCGACTGACTAAACCAGGAATATTCTCTAATATGATTCAGAAGATGCAGTTTACCAAGTATCTGAACCACGGCTAAAACAGCACAAACCAAAAGTACTCCACGGACAATACCAAAAACCACACCCAAAATTCTGTCAAATCCAGAGACTCCAACTTTCCTCGATACATTCACCAAAAAATTTGAAATCAATCCGACAATAAAAAAAGTACCAATAAAAAGAATAATACTTGCAAGGCCACGTTTGCCTAGATCATCATCGACAAAGGTAATCATACCTGCAAGGTCATCATAAAAACGACTCGCCACAAAATATGAGACAATCCAACAAAAAATTGAGGAGACTTCTCGGATGAAACCACGGAATACTGAGATAATTCCGGACAAACAGATCACTCCGAGAATGACATAGTCAAGTACTGTAAAATCAAACATCGATGCCGCTCTTATTTAATGACTTCAAGTCCGTTGAGATATTTACGCAGTACCTTAGGAACAGTAATTGAACCATCAGCATTCTGGTAATTTTCCATAACCGCAACCAGTGTACGACCTACAGCAAGGCCAGAACCATTTAAAGTATGCACAAGTTCAATCTTTCCATCTTTGCGACGAACTCTAGCCTGCATTCTACGAGCCTGAAAATCTACACAATTAGAACATGATGAAATTTCACGATAACAGTTTTGAGCAGGGAGCCATACTTCAATATCATAGGTTTTAGCAGAACTGAATCCCATATCTCCTGTGCACAATGTAATGACGTGATATGGTAGCTCTAAAGCTTGTAAAACCGCCTCCGCATCTTGAGTCAGACTTTCGAGGGCCTCCCAGGAATTCTCTGGTTTTACAATCTGCACCATTTCCACTTTATCAAACTGATGCATTCTGATAAGTCCCCGCGTATCTTTACCTGCAGAACCAGCCTCTGATCTGAAACATGGAGTATGTGCAGTGATCTTAATTGGTAAATCCTGCTCAGGAATTATTTTTTCACGAACCATATTAGTCAAAGGGACTTCGGCTGTTGGAATAAGACAAAAATGATGATTCTGTCCGTCACCATCACAATCACCATCAAGGCTGGTATGAAACAAATCCTCTGAAAATTTAGGCATTTGTCCAGTACCGTAAAGTGAATCTAAATTTACAAGATATGGAGTATAAACTTCGGTATACCCCTGCTCCTCATGTAAATCAAGCATAAGGTGGACTATAGCACGATGCAATTTACATAAAGCCCCTTGCATAAAAACAAAGCGAGCGCCAGAAACCTTTCGGGCAGTCTCAAAATCAAGCATTCCCAGGCCTTCTCCCAAAGCCACGTGATCTTTAATTTCAAAATCAAAAACACGTGGTGTGCCCCATTTACGCACCTCAACATTGGCAGTTTCATCCGGTCCTATAGGACAAGATGCGTCGGGCAGATTTGGAATGGTTAAGGCTATACTCTCAAGTTCTTTTAATACCTCATCCTGCTTGCTTTTCACTTCGGCAAGTTCAGTACCAATACTTGCGACCTCGGCCTTGATTGAGGTTACATCCTGTCCTGCCTTCATGGCAGCACCAATACTCTTAGACAGAGAATTTCTCTTTGCCTGCAAATCCTGAGTTTTGGTCATGTATTCTTTTCTTTTGTTCTCAAGAGCATTGAGTTTTTCAATATCGAGGTGAAAGTTGCGACTTTTAAGGCGCTCGGCAGCCTCTGCGATGTCAGCGCGCAAATATCTAGAATCTAGCATTTATGACTTGCCATTTAGTTATTAGTGATGAAACTTTTGAAATACGTTTAGTAAAAAGTGTCAAAGCACTTGTAATGACACAATTACGTGGCTAATTCTAGCACATTGTTAGCAAAATTAAAAACCTCTTCACATTACTTAATTCGGTTGAAGCCTCGACCCTTTATGGGGCGGGGCAATTGACTGACTTTTAGCAGTTGCTCCCTTTTAAAACAAAAAGCTCAGAACCATTTGATTCGGAGCCTTATAATAAGCAGCATATTAATCCAATGCTTAAAACAGCAAACTCAACTGCAATGCATGAAAAGCTTATTGAGAAATCTTGCTGTAAGTATCAATACCCTTTAGAAAAAATCTCTATTGCTGACAATCTCCAATCAACTCATCCATTAAATCGTATAATTCCAGATCGGACTGTTCATCAGGAAGACATACCGATTTTCCTGCTTCAAACATTTCTATAGCATTCTCATAATCACCAATAAACATGTAGCAGGCTCCTAAATCTAAATACGCCAAAGGCTCGAAACCTTCAGTGGCAATCATCATGAGACTGTAACATTGTAATGCTTCATTGAACCTATTCTGCCCCTCGAATGACTTGCCCAAATAATGCAGGTACGAACCATTTGTCATATCCAAAATACATAGAGAACCAAAGATTTCCAGAGCGGTCTGATAATCCTTATTATCCAACTTCTCAATTCCTAACCTTACTTCACTCTCCATATATTCATCTGAGACATTACAGATCTCTTTTAAAACCTTATTATCATGGATCCCCTTTTCAATCTCGTCCCAGGTTTTTTGCATAGGTGGTACAACCATAAACTTCTTAAGCACATCAATAGTTGCTTTTGTTAATTCTTCACGAGCTTCCTGTAACTGGCCCTCATTAACTTCATTTTCTGTTTCGCTCATAAAAATCCCTTATATAGAAACAAAAAAATTACATCGCAAATCACCTGGCGAAGAATTTTTTTATATGGCTACCATTTTGATAATAATCGCATTATATAACATAGGACTTAATTAAGTACCAAGTTCATATAAAGCTTCAACAATTTCATTCTTATTCTTTCTCTTTGTGAAGTTTAACATATAAGATTCTACTGTATAATCTAAAAAAAACAAAATTGGATTATCATCACACAGTGAAGATAAGAGATACACACCAATCAATTTGGGAGCATAATGTCTTGACAGGTATGGCGAAACTGAGGAAGGCATAAAATTTCTATCTGTATGAGGTTTTTTTTCCAATATAATTTTTTTTATAGCGAGGATTTTCTGCAGACTCATCACAGGCTCTTAAATATTCAATTTTTTTCTGATAAATCTGCTCAGCACCGCGATCTGATGGCTTATAGTAGACCGTACCGTGCAGTTCTTCTGGAAAAAAAGACTCACCTGCGGCATAGGCTCCGGCGTAATCATGAGCATAACGATAACCTTCCTTATACCCTAAATCCTGCATGAGTTTAGTTGGAGCATTGCGAAGGTAGAGCGGCACTTCAAGGTCACCGTGTTTCTGAGCATCTTCCCTTGCAGCATGAAAAGCCGTATAAAGATGATTGCTCTTAGGTGCAAGTGCACAGTATACAGTAGCCTCCGCAATAGCCCTTTCTCCCTCGGCAGCCCCAACCCTCTCATAAATGTCATAGGCATTGAGACAGACCTGCATCGCCTTAGGATCACATAATCCTACATCTTCTGTTGCAATTGCCAGAAGGCGCCTTGCTACATAAAGAGGATCACCGCCGGCTTCAAGAATTCTGGCATACCAATACAAAGCCGCATCCGGAGCACTACCCCGCACAGATTTATGAAAGGCAGAAATTAACTCATAATAAGCATCGCCGCCTTTGTCGTAGTTTAAAAGCTTGCGTCCGGCAATAGCACCAACCATGGCAACAGTAACAATCCGGCCTCCATCCTTATGAGGTGCGGCGAGATCTGATGCCATTTCCAAAATATTTAGCAGGTATCTGCCATCACCACCGCATAAATCTATCAACGCTTCCTTAACACCGGCAGTTAACCTGATATCTTCATTTTTTAAGCCTTTCTTTGAAGTTAATGCAAGATCAATAAGCGCTTCGCATTCCTCATGACTGAATTTTTTTAAAACATAAACACGAGCACGGGACAAAAGAGCCTTGTTTAGAGAAAAAGACGGATTTTCGGTGGTTGCTCCAATAAAAGTCACCGTACCATTCTCAATATACGGTAAAAAGGCATCCTGCTGGGTTTTATTGAAACGATGCACTTCATCAACAAAAAGAATGGTCTTCTCACCACTCTCTTTAAAATATTGCGCTTTATCAACTGCTGCCTTTATATCCTTGATACCTGAGGTAACCGCAGAAATTTCGATAAAATGAGCTTTTGTGGCTTTAGCAAATAAAAGTGCCAGAGTAGTTTTGCCGACCCCCGGAGGTCCCCACAAAACCATAGAATAGCATTGGCCCCTATCCAGAGCCGCACGCAAAGGTTTTCCGGTTCCTAAAAGATGACTCTGACCTATGAAGTTCTCAATAGATTCAGGACGAAGGCGCGCAGCCAATGGCATAAACATCTGACTGTGTTCCTCTGACTGTTCCTTTGCGCTTTCATCGGCCAGACAGGAAAAGAGGTCAGTTTGAGCTCCGCTCATCGTTAATCTCCACATCAGAAGGAATTTTATATTCTAAATCCGAATTCTGTACCTGCTGCGACTGAGAAGTGAAGGTATAACGATTTACATTATCATTTTTAAATGTAATACCAAGACCGCTTAATATCCCCTTTTCAAAAGTCAACTCAATACGCTTTAGTTCATCTTTTGGATTGTTAGGTATCAGTACATAAGTATCATTATTAAGTGAAATCTTGTATCGCCCCCACAGGGATTCGCTTTGAGAAGTAATCAGCATGAATGGAGAAGTATAGAGATCGTCAATATTGTAAATACTAACCTGTTCAATCAGAGGATCATAAAAATAAACATCTTTGCCTTTGGTAAAAAGCACCTGCTCATCAGGTTCTTTAGTATGCAGCATAAACGACGATGGCTTTTTCAAAGAAAGCACCCCCGTTGATGTTGAAATAGTTTCACCTTTTTTTGAATAAACCGTTGATCTAAAATCCGCTTTAAGCGAAGTATAACCTTTGAAAATATCCTGTAGCTGTGAACGAGCATCTGCATATGCAGAGGTTGAAAAAATCGTGATTACAGACAGGATTACATTTAAAAATCTAAACTTAAACAATGATATTCCCCTTCGAGTCAATGATATTCTGCTGCATAAGAGCCCGATGAATACGCTTGGCACGATTAAAGCCCACAGCATGGGTAGTCTGAATTTCAGACACCGAAAGTCTCTTCATACCTGATGGGATGAGCGTAGTTCTGATCCAGTCCACAATACTATCAAATTTCTGATCAACATTGTTATCCTGTACCTCATGTCCTACCGCCTCTTCTGCAGCCTCTTCATCAACATAGTCAGTAACACCTTCGATATATTCAGGCTCACCAGCATAATTAATCCAGGCCTCAACCACATTTGCTACATCCTTATCGCTAGTAAAAGGTCCGTGAGCACGGAATAACTGTGAACGGTTTAACTTCTGATATTTAATCATCATATCACCGTTACCTAGAAGATTCTCAGCACCGGTTTCATCAAGTACGATACGTGATTCCTGACTATTCTGCACGGTATAGCCTATACGCGACGGCATATTTGCTCGAATTGAACCGGTCACAATATCGGCACGTGGAGTCTGAGTGGCTAAAATCAGGTGAATACCGGCGGCACGTGCTTTTGCAGCTAGTCTTCCAATCATCTGTTCTGGATTGGTGCACTTTTTATTACTGGCGGCCATGGCCATCAGATCGGCAAACTCATCAATAACTAACAGGATATATGGAATAGTTTTCAAGATTGGAGGAGTGCCGCCCATATCTGCAGTCCAGATAGGATCATAGACCACCTCTCCTTTGGCATTCTGGTTTTTAATAATGTTATTTACCTGCTGAATATTAGAACAGCTCATGCTGGCAAGAAGCTTGTAACGGCGCTCCATTTCCTTGATAAGCCATCCAAGACAGCCGGCGGTAGCCTCAGGATCTGTAACAATTGGAGTTAAAAGATGAGGAAGCCCCTGATACTGAGAAAATTCCACAGTTTTAGGATCTACCATGATTAGACGCAGTTCAGCAGGTGATTTGGCTAAAAGCAGCGATACTAACATTGAATTTAAACCCGATGACTTACCAGAACCTGTAGTACCGGCAATGAGCAGATGAGGAGCCTGAGTTAAATCAGCAATCACCGGAGTTCCCACCGTATCAACACCAACACACATTGGTAAAATAGCGGTACTCTTAAGAAATTGCTCTGAGGAAACCACATCTCCCAATCTTATGACCTGTGCTTTATCATTAGGCACCTCAATTCCCATATACGGTGTACCAGGAACACAGGCAATCATATTGATCTTATTTGTCATAAGAAAACGCTGCAGATCAGTACTTAGATTGATAATGGAGCTCGATTTTACACCAGGTTCTAGTGAAAGATCAAAGCGGGTAATCACAGGACCGGTCACATAGGATACTACACGAGCCTTTGCCCCAAAATCCTCCATAAACTTGTTGATAACATTGCACTTGTTCTGTATTTCTTCTTCAATATTGGCACTTTCAGCGTTGGAAACTTCAAGCAGACTCAGCGATGGTCTGAAATCGCCATATTCAAATTTAGGTGTAGTTTCTGTGGCTACGGCATAAGTGACTGTCGGCACACTCGAGAAACGGGAGGAAGGTTCATAGGCAGAACCATATGGTACTGTACCATTGAGAGAACTTATGTCCTCAAAAGGAACCTTATCACCTGTAAAAGATGAATCTTCATTCTTGGACACTTGATCTTGAACATTAAGATTTAAATTGCTGCTTTCATTATTGTACAAAGATTCACTCTGTCCGCTATCTGCACGATTATCTGTCTCCTCATAACTATCGGTAGCGTTAACCTCAGCTGTTAAAACATTCGCCGCACTGTTGATAGCATCTACAGAAGAGCTCCCGCCCTCATTCTCTACTGCAACGGTATTTTGCTCAGAAGAATTCTCGGCTAAAGGCTGTTCATTGTCATAAGCAGGATCCGCATATAACGAATTCCTGTTAAAGACACCGGCAAATGTAGTTACATCAGGGGCATTATCAAGATCTACACTAGTTACAGAATTATTTAGAGCTGTACTGCTATCCCCTTCTCTTTCGTGTGACTCGTCCTCTTGTACAGCCACGCCAGCACCTATAGCACTTTCTTCATAACTCTCAGGTGCATCAGTATTTGGTGCTGATGCAGTGTTCACGTTTATATGAGATGAACTCTCAGAAATTTCTATACGGCTATCTTCATTTTTAGCTGTTACCCCGACTATATTCTCGACAGATTTGACTGCATTTGGCAACGGATTGTACTGCGATACTGTGGTCACAGTCTGTTCCGACGCATGAACCTCTGCGGTCTTGTTCTCAGCATTCGTGTCATCACCGCCGCTAATGTCCTTAGCCTTCTGGGTTACCCCTCGTGTTCCTCGTGCATATTGCTCAAAAGACAGATCACTTTCCTTAATAGGAGGCAAAAGAGTATTGGATAAACCTTTACTCTCACGAACAGGATCCTTTTGCAGTTCAGTCTTTGGCGTATTTTCTGCAACTATTGCAGACTGCTCTGTGCCATTGGCATTAGGTATGAAAGACTGCCCCAGCATTCCAACGCTAATTCCGCTTGTGCTATCCCCAATCTGTTCTTTGGCAAGATCAGAAAAATTAATGACATTTTCCTCTTGATAGCCGGTTTTAGCCTTAAGCGCCTCTGAGGTAGCACGTTCCTTAGCATACGGATCCTGCGGTCTGAAAGCCTTACCCTGCGTAAGGTCCGTAGTTTTAGGATAAACAGTTGTTCGCGTAATAACAGTACTGACTTCATTATTTATATTGTCAAGATTTCTGGCCTGGTTTCGGTCATATGGAGCCTTATAAATAATAGTTGAGGACTTTTCATCCTTTTTATCATTTTCTGCAACTGTGCTAGTCTTGTCGTCATCATAAGACAGAGGCTTGGCGTATGCGCATGAATCACTTTGTGCCTTTGCAGGATCAAAACGCGAAATAATGGTTTTATGAACCTTAGTTTCAGGTTTTGAATTCTCTGCAGGCTTTGGTTCACTCATGCGGTTTACTTGTACCCCACTTATAATAGTGGAAATTCCTGACTCCTCAGCATCATTATCTGTGGTGGTACTGCCGCGCTCATCACTATTTTGATCAAGGCTATTATAGGAATCATAATCCTTAGCGGTAGCCTCATTGCTGTTAAACGAAACTTTTCCGGTAATATAGGTCGATGGTTCAGATGACTCCGAACTTGAAGCATCCTTGTCAAAGTTTGAGTTATCACGCATGCTTGAAACGTAGTTTCCACCCGTAGCGTATGAGTTCACGTTTTCATCAATCGTCCCAAAACCAGGCTCAATACGCTCGTGATATCCTTCATTCTTACTAGAATGGAATAACCCCTGCAGAGGTGTAGTCCTAATGTGGCGCTCACGCTCATGATTATAGGTACCGCCTTCACCAAAAGCACTTTCGCCAAAACCGATTTTTGAAGTTGAACGAACAGTATTTATCCCCTCTCCAAATTTAGGAGCTTCATCGTGACTAAAATACCCCTTGTCATCGTTACCATAATCTTGCAGATCTTCTTTAAAAATCGGCCCCGTTGGACCTTTAATATTTGCTAACTCACGATCCGAGGTGACATCCTGTTCTTTGGCAGCCTTTCTGGCATCATGCTCTTCAAATGCCGATTTTTCTGCATGCTCCTTTTCATTGAATGCGTCATCCTCCTCATCAGGATCTTTACCGGTAATTTTGGCATACACAAAAAAAATTACTGCCCCCACACGATCACAAAACCACAAAGGACTTTTCGCCATAAACAGCATAATACCAACGAGCGTTACAAACAGGGGTATGAGATTAGCCGCCACCGATGGAAACATGCGTTTGAGAAAAATGGTGAAAAAATCGCCTAAAATGCCACCAGCGCCAACAAAAGAACCGGAACTTAACGTGGAAAACAGAGCACAGCAACCGATAACCAGAACATTAAAACCTAATATCAAAAGACCTATGACGAAAAAATC
>CACYBT010000198.1 GCA_902772715.1 uncultured Succinivibrio sp. | reverse complement strand
AAGAGCAATACTGCCTGATTTATGCTTTTCAACCCCTGAGTCTAAAGTGACAATTTAGGAAATCAGGATCTTCAAAGATAAGTGACAATTTCGAGTATCAAAATTTGGACATTTTGGGGTAGCATTAACTGCTTCAACCCACCGAAGATGGCTAAGCAATTAGCCTCTACAGTGGGAATCCTATTGCTTCAGTAAGAGGAGGACGTCAATTTTGCTTAAACTGTTTTTTCAGTTCCTCAATAAACTCGCCAACGTTATACCCAGATGGAGACTTCTTGCCAAAAGCACAGTATTTTCTGTTAATAATCTGCCCATTTTTTAAAAGGTTTAACCTTTTAACCGTGGAAGAAACATAGGGAACATTAGCCCTGCCCTCGACCGGCATAATCCCCTTACCCGAAGTTACCATAAGTCTTGCTTCATTCAGATTTCTGGCAAATATAAAGTCCCCAACAAAGCCAATGATATCGTGATAGTAGGTAAATTCAGTCTCTTCCTGAGATTTATCTGCAATGAGAATACAAGGAAAATTCTTCAGATCCTCAATTTCTACAACATCTAAAGTTGCATATGGATGATACATTGATATCTCGACACTCAGAGGAAAGTGAGCGAGTTCAATATTGAGGTAATCATCTGAAAAGGCTCGTCGCTGATCATTGATTACAATATCGACTTTTCCTGTTTTTAATAGCTCGTATAACTTTTCATGATTACCACTTTCAAGCTCAAGGAGCGCATCAGGAAATCTGTTTTTAAATGCAGAAACACTGTTGATAATCTGTTCGTCAGCAAAATTGACCGGATAGCCGATTCTGAGTTTTTCATCCTTATGCTGAACCTGCCGTCTTATATCGGATAGAAGAATGTTTACGTCTGACAGAATAATAGTTGATTTGCGATAAAATAATTCTCCTGCTTCTGTCAGAGAGAATGTCCTGTTATGCCTTCTTAAAAGCAGTACACCAAGTTCCTCTTCTAGGGACTTTATCTGCTGAGATATTCCTGACTGAGAGATGCTGCAGGCCTCTGCAGCATCATAAAAGCTCTTATGATCCACTACAGCCTTAAAGTATTTCATCTGACGTAAAAGCATATGCAGACCTCCTTTTCAGAAGTATATATTGATAATTAAAACTTATCAATAAAGCATTCATATCAAATTGATTATTAACAAAAACAAATCTATTATTTCTGTAAAAGAGAGGTGATATATGGATAAGACACTAGTAATTTACTACTCAAGAAAAGGACTGAATTATTCTCGCGGTTCTATTGTTGATCTCAAGAAAGGTAACACTGAATATGTTGCAGAATTTATAAAAAAGGCAGTAGGTGCAGAGCTGTTTGAGATAAAAACCGTAAAACAGTACAGCGAGGATTACACCACCTGTACCAAAGAAGCAAGAGACGAACTAAATAATAACGAAAGACCGGAACTCCAAGAATACCTTAATTCTATTTCAGAGTACAAAAATATTGTTGTTGCAGGCCCCTGCTGGTGGGGAACCTTTCCATGTGCCATCATGACTCAGCTTGAAAAGCTCGATTTTTCCGAAAAGAAAGTCTTTTCAGTAATGACTCATGAAGGCAGCGGACTTGGAAGCTCCATTCGTACCTTACAGAATCTTTGCGCGGGGGCAGAAATTGGAGAAGGACTGGCTGTCTTAGGAAGCAGTGCGCCAGATTCCTTTGAATTAGTCGCTGCGTGGGCAAAAAAATATCTTATCTGAAATTGAAGAGGAATTTCCTATGTTAAAGTTTCTGCGCTCTCTACTAATTACTGGCTTGCTTTCATTATTTTACATATCTCAGGCTTTTGCCTCTGACACCCTGGTGGTCTTTTTCTCTAGAACAGGAAACCAGTTTAACGGCAATATAACTGAAGGAAATACTGCGATTGTGGCCAAAATAATTGCCAAAGAACTCAATGCAGATACATTCGAAATTAAACCAAAAGAAGATAACTACAACCTCCAATATCGTGCACTGACAGAACTAGCACGAGATGAAAAGGACAAAGGACTGCGACCTGAATATATCGGCAAGATTGATAATCTTGATTCCTACAGCACTATATTCATAGGTTCTCCTGTATGGTGGGGAGATTTTCCCATGATTATGTACACCTTCCTTGAACATAATGATTTGAACGGCAAAACCCTGATTCCTTTTGCTACTCATGAAGGAAGTGGACTTGCTGGTTTTGATTTAAGACTAAAAGATCTGTTCAAGTCAGCAAAAGTTTTACCTGGACTGGCTTTAAAGGGATCAATGGTACAGGATGATCGCTCATTTGCAGAAACAGAAGTAAAAAACTTTCTATCAACTCTCAGCAAATAGCAGGAAAAAAAATGACAAAGGAAGTAATGCTTGTTACAGGCGCCGGCCAGATAAGTATGGCTATAGCAAGACGTACCGGCTTTGGAAAAAAAATAGTATTAGGAGATAAAAATCCTGAAAACTGCAGTGTAATTGCAGAAATCATGAATAAAGCAGGTTTTGATGTTGAGCCTACGACAATGGATTTATCAAGTAAGGATTCAATTATAGATTTCATAGCAAAAGCATCTGAATTTGGAGAAATAAAATACCTTGTAAACGGCGCAGGAGTATCACCATCTCAGACTTCAGTTGAGACTATTCTTCAGGTTGATCTCTATGGCACTGCAGTTCTGTTAGAAGAAGTAGGAAAAGTGATTGCAAATGGAGGATCCGGAGTAACTATTTCAAGTCAATCTGGATTCAGAATGCCTCAGCTTACGCCCAAGCAGGATCGAGCTCTTGCAACAGCAGCACCATCTGAGCTTTTATCACTGGATCTTCTGAAAAAAGAAAACATCAAAGATACGCTTCATGCCTATCAGTTAGCCAAACGCTGCAATGAGAAAAGAGTTATGTACGAGGCTGTACGCTGGGGAGAGAGAGGCGCCAGAATAAACGCAATTGCACCTGGAATTATCGTAACTCCACTGGCTATAGATGAGTTCAACGGTCCGCGCGGTGATTTTTATAAAAATATGTTCAAAAAATGTCCAGCAGGAAGACCTGGAACCGCAGATGAAATTGCAACCATAGCAAAACTGCTTTTAGGCGATGAAGGTGCATTTATTACCGGTTCAACATTTTTAGCAGATGGCGGAGCTACTGCCGCCTACTATTACGGTTCACTACAGCCTTAAATCCAATTGAAAAGATTTGTTTTTTTTT
>CACYBT010000197.1 GCA_902772715.1 uncultured Succinivibrio sp. | reverse complement strand
TAATCATATTTTAAAGAACAGAACGCCTGTTAAAAGGCCATTCTAAGCCAAATTTTGTTAAAATAATTTTCGGAAACTCGAGTTATGTAATTATCATACCATTTTTAAATATACCATGAACAAGATTATATGGCTATTTTAATAACCAGAGTGCCCGTAGTTAACTTCACCATTTAATTTCACCTACTAATAACGTATAAGGAGGGGGCCTCTATAGTTAAAGTAAAAAAATCAACCCAATAGAAATCTTAGACAATCCCCCAAAAAACATATAAAGTTTATTTTTTCCTTAAATTAAAAAAATAAAACATTTAAAATCAACAAATAAAAAAAATTTATTAAATTTTAGGTGCAAATTTTCCGATATATGAAGTATAGGGGAATTGTAATTTTTTTTGGATGTATGAATTATGGATATTGCCAATTCCACAATTACTACGCTCACCACCGCAAATATACCTCACGCGGCTCAAGAAGCCAGACGTGACAGTATAAATCGTGAGGTGATCCCTGAAATCAACCAAACAGCAAAAAGCCTTTATGGACAGGCTACCTCACAAGGTAACGCGCAACTAGCCCCAGCCAATGCTAATCTTTATATTCAAGCCGATTCTCTTCTCAAGGTCAGTCAAGAGAAAAAAAACCAGTCCAAAAATACTCATAAGAGCGACAAAAGCGAAGCTGAGAAAGTCGAAACTAAACAAAAATCAATAAATTCGACTGCCACAGTCAATGTACCTACAATTACCGGACAAACTATTGGTTCAAACGTTAATGCTGCTAACGGTATTAAGGCTGTATTAAGCGGTGCCTATGGTAAAACCGGTGCTAGTTTTTCAGATGAAGCCGAAAATAAAAAAAATAAAGGAAACGGTTATTCATCAAAAGTCATTGCAAAAACCTACAATAACATCAGACCTAACTACAATTTAGGTTCAGGCATTGACGATTTTGGTTAATTTACTTAACCATTGTTTTCAAGTACTCTTCTTCGATTTTCTTTAGTTCTTCCTCACTCATATCTTCAATATCATCAAGAGTATCATCACTTCTTGTCAAAGTGTTTTCTACAATGGGTTGTTCTTCAAACCAATCTGGTTTTTTGTAGGAAATCTTATTCACAAACCAAACCTTTTTTCCAGAAGGCGTTTCAACCGTAGCATCATCATCAACTTCTTTTCCCAACAGAGCCTTAGCCATTGGTGAATCAATTGAAATACAGTTACTTCTACCAAAAATTTCATCCCCACCAACGATATGAATAGCCATTACTCTACCATCTGCCTCGGACTCAATTTCAGCATAAGCACCAAAGAAGACTTTCCCTTCCTGTTGTTTGTTATATTCGATTACTTGAAGGTCATTCAAACAATGACGTAGATATCGAATACGCCTATCAATCTGACCTAATAATCGTTTATTGTAATGATAATCGGCATTTTCAGAACGATCACCTAAACTTGCCGCCCAGGAAACCTTCTGTGTTATCTCAGGTCTTTTAACTGTCCATAAATAATCCAGTTCTTTATGTAACTGAGCATATCCGTCACTTGTAATATATGGTTTCCCCATTTTATTGTCACCTCAAAAAATAAAACCCGGCTCTACAACCGGGTTAATATACTCTTGTTTAAACAGTTAAACTTAAAATTATAACTGTGGACCTGATTTCACTAACTCAGGATTTAACTTAGCAAACTTACCAAAGTTCTTGATAAATCTATCTGCAAGATCTTTTGCCTTGGTATCCCATGCAGATTTATCTTCATATGTATCACGAGGATCCAGAATATGAGGATCAACACCTGGCAAAGATGTTGGAACTTTAAAGGAAAACAGTGGAATAGTCTTTGTATCAGCCTTATCAATAGAACCATCTAAGATAGCATCGATAATACCGCGAGTATCCTTAATGGAAATACGTTTACCAGTACCATTCCAACCAGTATTCACTAAATAGGCCTTTGCACCTGATTTCTTCATACGCTCAACCAAAACTTCAGCATACTTAGTTGGTGGCAGAGATAAGAATGCAGCACCGAAACATGATGAGAAGGTTGGAGTAGGCTCAGTAATACCACGCTCAGTACCAGCTAATTTTGCAGTAAAGCCAGAAAGGAAGTAGTACTGGGTCTGACCTTCATCAAGAATTGATACTGGAGGTAATACGCCAAATGCATCAGCAGATAAGAAGATTACACGCTTAGCAGCAGGTCCCTTGGATATTGGTTTAACAATATTAGTAATATGATTAATTGGATATGAAACACGAGTATTTTCAGTTACAGACTTGTCTGCAAAATCAATCTTACCGTTTGCATCAACAGTTACGTTCTCTAAAAGAGCATTACGTTTAATAGCGTTCCAGATGTCTGGCTCATTTTCCTTAGATAGATTGATAACTTTAGCGTAGCAACCACCTTCGAAGTTAAAGACACCATCATCATCCCAGCCATGCTCGTCATCACCAATCAACAAGCGCTTTGGATCTGTAGACAGTGTGGTTTTACCAGTTCCAGACAGACCAAAGAAGATAGCAGTATTTTCATGGTTCATATCTGTGTTGGCGGAGCAGTGCATTGCAGCAATACCTTTCAATGGCAAGTAGTAGTTCATCATTGAGAACATACCTTTCTTCATCTCACCACCGTACCATGTATTCAAAATTAACTGCATACGCTCGGTTAAGTTGAAGACAACTGCAGTCTCAGAATTTAAACCTAACTCTTTGTAATTTGAAACTTTGGCCTTAGATGCATTCAAAACAACAAAATCTGGCTTAAAGTTGTCTAATTCTTCTGCTGTTGGACGAATAAACATGTTGGTAACGAAATGAGCCTGCCATGCAACTTCAACAACAAATCTGATAGCCATGCGAGTATCTTTGTTGGCACCACAGAATCCATCAACAACGTAAAGTTTCTTGTTTGATAACTCGGATGCTGCTAATTTCTTTAATTCGTTCCAAGATTCGGTAGATAAAGGCTTATTGTCATTCTTGAACTCATCAGTAGTCCACCAGAAATTGGCTTCTGAAGTTGAGTCTTTGACAATGAATTTATCTTTAGGGGAACGTCCAGTGTAAACACCGGTCATTACATTTACAGCGTCTAGCTCAGTTTTCTGGCCTTTATCATATCCTTCAAGATTAGCCTTGGTTTCTTCAGCGTAAAGTTCCTCGTATGAAGGATTATGAACAATTTCAGCGGCACCACTGATACCATATTTTGATAAATCAAGCTCCAAGCTCATTTTTTTCTCCACGTTAATTTGAGTAAACACTCATGATATTTGCGTTTATGATTTTATCAGTAAAATGCACTCTTGTGCATAATTTTTAAAAAATAATCTCGTTTAGTGTCTTTTTTTTTTATTTGATTTTTTTTCCAATAAAAACTGTTTAATTTTTCTTGTATAATTTAAGTTTGCTATTGCTTAAATCAATGTTTAATTCGGTAAAACATCAAATATTAGCAACATATATTTGGAAATATTATGAGTAAAATTAGTGTCAGCGATAAAGCACAAGAATATTTTTTGAAAATCATTAACAAACAGAATATGGAAGGTCTAGCCATTAGACTTTCTGCAACAAACGTCGGGACACCTGGTGTCCAATGCGGGATTATGTACTGTCCAAAAGAATACATCACTCCTAATGATGAACATTTTCAAATGAAGGGATTTGAAATAGTTATCGATTCATCAGTAAGTGAATACCTAGATGGTTCAGTAATCGACCTTGGCACTAATGATGAAGGAGAGGATTTACTGACATTTCACGCACCAAATCTTAATAAACAGGATTTACCTCCAGATGCATCTCTGTTTGATAAACTTAAACGTTTCATTGACTCAACTGTCAGTCCTTCTCTTGCTGAGCATGGAGGTTCAGTCACTTTAGTTGATGTTACAGATGATGGGGTTGTTAAAGTAAAATTTGCCGGTGGATGTCTAGGTTGTTCCATGGTTGGAATAACTTTGAAAGAGGGGATTCAGACACAGTTGAATCAAGCGTTTCCCGGTCAAATAAAAGATGTTGTTGATGTAACTGAACACGAAATTACAGATGCGACATATGGGTAAGACTTATTGTTTTATCAAACGTAAATACCTCTACGAAACAAGAGGTATTTTTTTGCTATAAAACTTAACTATATATTATATAACACAGTACTAAAGCATCCACAGGATCAAACACAGAACATCATTTTGTAATTGATAACAATCTCAAGCAAAATAACGGTACGGTTAATGACTTATCCGTTTTCTCTTACAAGCCCAAAATGAAATATACTTAGGAGTTATCAGTCCTCAAGCATACGATGATGAAAGAAACCGATATGCTATCAATATTACTTAACAACTGTATTAATGCCAGCACAAACTCTCCTTATTTTACCTGACCAGCATTTATGACCTAATTATACGAAAAAGCCCGTCAGCACTGTGACAGGCTATGATTTTTTTTCAATTTTGTTGTTGCTAACTTTTTTACTTCTGAGAATATGCAGCCTGTATGGTTGAATTGGTGGATCCTATCAGGTGCTGGTATCAACCTCTAATTTTTAGGCAGTCACATAGCTGAAAAGCGCTAGCCAAGTTTGGAAGAGGGTTAGATTAAAAGCCTCCATAATTTTGTCGATATCAGATGTTACTGACCTCTAAAAATGTCCATGAATTGTTACCAAATTTTGTCCCTAGAGTAAATTCTGATATTATATTTTGTCCCTAGTATACCCCATCTTTTCTATCTTAGATCCTACCGTTGGCTACTTCTTACAAGTAGCAGAGATTTGGTTTTTTAGCCTAGGTCAAAAATACAGGTTTTTACCTGAAGTCTCGACATAGATAGTGGCATTATTGTTGCAGATAAAGGAACCACACGGAGCAAAAGTTGCTGTGAGTTTTAAGTCCATTCTCATTTCAACGAGTTTTATCTAGAATAGATCAATTTTCTTTTCTAAAATTTCCTTACGAAAGTGAGGCTTCAAGATAAATTTGATTTGGAGAAATTTAACGACTTAGCGTCCACTTTGTTGGCGCGAGATGACCACTTAGCTAGCGATAGACATTAGCAAAAAAAGATATGTTTGGTCTAGGGATTTTAGAGTCTGACTACGATTATGGTTAGAACCAGATTTCAAGATAATTTTGTTGTGATTAGCATTGAGTTTGTGAACTTCATGTCTATACTGACACCTACTCCAAAGAGGTCATAAATATAAATCTATCGTTCCTAATTTGATAAAACTCAAAAATCCAAGTCTTTGGCCTAGAAAGTCTACAGTTTCACCTAAAAAAGTATTCTAGAAGTATAGAGCGAAATATTGTGAAGGTTTTACTGTATTCTCTTTAATCTAGCTATTCGGCCTTCAAAGATCTGCCTAAAAGTGAGAGAGCAGCATCAGCCCCAGATTTGCCGTTATAAATAATTTCATAAACTTCGTCGCAAATGGGCATCTGTACTCCCAGCTTTTCAGAAAACTGTTTTACTGCCTTGCTCATCAGATAGCCTTCAACAACCTGACCTATTTTATCCAATGCCTCATATGGCTTATATCCTTGTCCCATAAGAAATCCAAAACGACGATTACGTGATTGATTATCAGTACACGTTAGTATTAAATCGCCAAGCCCTGATAATCCCATGAAAGACCGTTCAGTTGCTCCATATGCCACACCCAATCTTGTCATTTCAGCAAGTCCACGAGTAATGAGGGCTGTCCGAGCATTAGCGCCAAAGCCTAAACCATCAGATAAACCTGCTCCAATAGCGATGACATTTTTTATAACACCACCAAGTTGCATACCTATCAAATCATGACTTTCATAAATTCTGAAGGTTTTTGTATGCAGGAGATCAATGATCTCATGAATAAATTCCTCATCTGTCCCGCTCGTAGCAATGGCAGTTGGCATACATTTGGCCAATTCACTAGCAAAAGTTGGTCCCGACAAAGATGCCATAGCAACAGTATTTCCTAAAATATCAGTGGCAACCTCACTTAGAAGTTTACCTGATTTAAGATCCATACCTTTTGTCGCCCATGCAACACGATGCTCTGATGTCAAAAAAGGTTTTATATCGTATAAAATAGAAGCGAATACATGTGAGGGAACTACTATAAGGACAGTCTTACAGCAATCCATAAGATGTGATAAATCAGAAGTAACCTCAAGACTTGGCTCAAACTTAATTCCAGGCAAATATTTGGTATTTTCTCTGTCACGCTTAAGTCTGTTTGCCGTATCCTGATTTCTGCAACATAAAAGTACTGGAATTTTCTTCGATGCAGTAGACTGAGCCAGAGCCGTTCCGTAGGAACCGGCTCCAATAACACCTAAAGAATATAGATATTTAGACATGCAGCCAAATTTAATCCTCTATTCTGCTGCTGAATTACCGGCCTTTTCAGCCTGCTTCTGAGCCTCAGCCATACGTGCACGGTAAATAGCCTCAAAATTAATTGGATTCAGGTTCAGAGGAGGGAAAGTAGCTCTCATTGTCATACTTGATATATGTTCTCTTGCATAAGGGAACAGAATATTAGCACCTACTGCCTCAAGAACATATTTCTTGGTAGCCTCATCAAAATTCTTTACAAGAAAAACACCGGCCTGATGCACCTCGCAAATAAAAGCAACCTGCTCTTCTAATTTGCAGGTAACAGTCAATCTTAGGTCCACTTCGTAATTATCAGTACCAATTTCTTTTGTTTCTACATTAAAATCTAAATTTGTTTCAGGTTTTGCAGCACCAACTTTCAGAAAAATCTGTGGTACATTTGGTGTTTCTAAAGAACAATCTTTAGAATAAATACGCAGAATATCGAAAATTTGCTGATTCGACTGTTCCTGGTTCTGAGCATTAGCCTGGTTTTGTGTATCTGACATAACAGTTTTCCTTATCTTAACTTAAAAAAACTAATTCTTGGTAGACAATGGAAGATTCTCCATGGCCCACTGTGATATTCCACCTTCTAATAAATAAACCTTGGTATAACCTTGTTTTTTTAAAGAAACTCCGGCATTAAAACAGTCTGAATCCATTTTATCCTTGCCGACTATGATCACTGGTTTATCTTTATACGAATCAATTCTATGTAATTTACCCTGTTTAACATCCAAAAGAACTATATTAATTGAACCTGCAATATGTCCTTGCGAAAATAAATTTGCTGGTCTTACATCAACATAGATGCCATTTTCATGATTTATCATGACATTTGCCATATTAATGTTCAGTTTTTTTAAATTGGCAAGCATGATACGAACTTGCAAATAAATTAAACCACACAACACAGCAAAAAAGACAAAAACCATCAAAGTATGTCTTTCAGCAAAAGCCATTAGTTCCTGAACATCAACAGATGAGAAAAAATCTCCCACTTCTTATCCCTCTTTAAAAAAATTTATGCATGATTTTAGCATAGTTAACTATTTCTTTGAATACCAATACAAAGAGGATTAGAAATTATAATGACAATTACTTAATAGTATTATTGATAATACTGCCACACGCATCTGTCTGACCTAAACTACATGCAACTCTATACAATTCTTTGGATTTTTGTTCTTCTTTTTCCACCCCTAAACCTTTTTCATAGGCTATTCCTAAATAATAACAACCATTGGCATCTTTAAGGTTACAGGCTAGGCCATAGTAGGCTGCTGCCATTTCTAAATCAACATCGTCTCCTTTCCCTTCCTCATACATTATGCCAAGATTGGTACAACCAGCAGAAATGGAAAGTTCACAGGCCTTTTGATAATAATCCATAGACTTTTCATAATCGACTTCTAGTCCAGCATATTCTTTCAAATACATTTCAGCGGCTTTATAACAACCTAGTCCGTCCTTGTTGCTACATGCCTGGCCATAGTATTCAGCAGCCTTAACATAATTAAGGTTCAATAAATATTTCTGTGGGATCATCTTCTAGATTCATCCATAATCTTTAGAAATAGGTAATCATCATCAGGAATAC
>CACYBT010000196.1 GCA_902772715.1 uncultured Succinivibrio sp. | reverse complement strand
TTTTTTCCAGCTCTTTATATATTTTTTTGCTGACGAAGGCAGCGGATTACCTCCAAACCAGCAATAGTGAATCGTTTTAGGTATCATTACAACTCCAATATCAGTCAACTACTAGTTTTTTTATTTTACGCAGCACTCTGCGATATCTTCTTTTCTTTAAATCTTTTCTTATCTGTAAACGTAAACTTGTTTTTTCAATTCTTTTCTGCAATGCGTTATATGTTGTTAAAAAATCTTGCTTTTCGATATTTTTAAAGAAGTATTGTCTTTCTTTTGGCTCATCAACTGATTTTAAATACGCAGAATTATATTTTTGAATTTCTTTATACGGATATTCTCTTAATCTTATTTTTTCAGATACTGAGTCAATCCATTTCTGACCTTTTGAAGAATGTAGAATAATTAAAGATGTACCCTTATCATCAAACATTTCAGGATAAACGCTTTCTATCCCCCAAAAGTCCGCCAATGTAATATCTGCGTATCTTTTTTCTGTTTTATATTTGCAGTCATAACAACTTGGTCTTAAACAATAATTGCCTAAAAAGCACTTCATAAAAGGATCGTCATCATGTTCTGCCAAGTATTCAGAATCATTTTGAAAGCCAAAATACATTGAAAACTTGTTCCATCCGTATTTCTTTTGTCTGAAAGAAATCTTAAGTATATCCGACTTTACAACCATTTGCCTATAATCCAAATACTTTTTCCACACAAGCGGAGAAGGAACTCCATGGCAAATCAAGTCGGCAGTCAACAAGTTATCATAATCCTTATCTAAATAAGCGTATAGTCCACCTATTTGACAAGGTGTTCCTGTAAAAAAAACTATTTGTCCGGCATCTAATAACATTTTTGCTATTTTATAGGAATTTCCTATTTTGCTTTGAACATATTTGCTACCTTGTAAACAGAAAAGTTTATCTACAGCATCCACAGGTTTTGTTTGTACGCTGAAATCGTCAGAAAAAGAGGCTCCAAATACAACTCCCTTTTCATTAATCACTGATTTTGCGATTGCAAAAAACAAACCTCCAGATGAACTATCGGCTCTGGTCTTTTCGTCCTTGTTAATCGCTGCAAAAGAAACAGTTTCATATTTTCGGTCTATTTCTCTAGGATTTAAAATGGGACATTTCTTAGTGCAAAGCTCACAATGGATGCATTTATCATATTCAACCAGAGGATACCAAAAACCTTCTGCATCCTCCCCCATGGTTATACACTTTTTTGGACACACGGATTCACAGGCAAAGCAACCTGTGCATTTGGTTTTATCCTGTATCTTTATAGGCATAATATTATCTCCTGATTATTCTATATGCTATTACACAAGAATTCTTTGGAATGTTGAATCTCTTTTTGTAATTTTTTGTCACAGTCATCATAGTCTATTTGTTCAATGCTGTTTATATATTCCATATTACAATTATCATTGTTACAAAATCGCTGGTTTAACCCAACCAATTCCAAAAGGCTTACTAGACGAGCATTCATATCACCGTATTTACTGATTCTTTCAAACGCAAAAAACTGTTTATGATAAATCATTGAAAAAACCAGTGCATGAAAACTATCCGTAAAAACATAATCTGCATCTCGGATTAAAGCAATAAAATCAGCCGGTGAAATATCATAAGGTCTATAATCACCAAACAGTAAATCGTTCGCTATAACTCCATTTGTGTTGTCAGTAAAATGAGCAATATTAACCACCTTAAGATTGTTCATTTTTGCAAAATCTGCAGCAAGTTTTTTTTGTTTTTTATTATCTCCTAAAAAGTAGCAGAAAACATACTTATTGCTATATCTTCTCTCTTTTGCAGCAACTAAATTCCACTCATTCTTATCAAAAAGGAATGCAGGATCTGATACCATCTCTACTTCTTTATCTGAAAGTTCTGAAACAATTCTTTTATCGTCTTTACTGCGAACAGAAATAGCTGTGTAATCCTTAAGCTGGTTTTTTAAAAACTCTCGGTTTTTATCAGGAATGGTACTTCTGCCTAAACTTGCGGCATATGAAATTTTAGGTTTCTGATTTACAAATCCAAGTGTAAAAGCATTGCTGCATCCTGCCCAAACCTGGTCGCTGCCGGTAATGAAAATATCATACTCACGATTGCATTCAGAGATATTTTTTTCGTCATATACACATTTAGAATGAGGGATAATTGTTTGATTAAAAATTCTA
>CACYBT010000195.1 GCA_902772715.1 uncultured Succinivibrio sp. | reverse complement strand
GGCGCCAGTTGTTACCGCATCCTCGCCAAACATCATTTCTTCAGCAATACGACCGGCAAAAAGAGTGGAGATATTGGACAAAAGTCCTCGTCTTGACTGCGAAACCCGGTCCTGCTCAGGTAAATACATGGTGACACCCAGGGCCCGACCGCGCGGAATAATAGAAACCTTGTATACAGGATCGTGTTCAGGAGTAAGTTTGCCCACAATGGCATGTCCTGCCTCGTGATAGGCAGTATTAATCTTCTCATGCTCGTTCATGGCCATAGAACGGCGTTCTGCACCCATCAGCAGCTTATCCTTAGCCTCTTCAAATTCCTGCATGGAGACAACCCGCTTGTTATGACGAGCCGCACCTAAGGCAGCCTCATTCACAAGATTTGCCAGCTCCGCACCGGAAAAACCTGGAGTACCACGGGCAATCGTGGCTGTATCCACATCCTTACCAAGAGGAACCTTCTTAACATGCACATTCAAAATCTGCTCACGTCCACGCACATCTGGCAAACCTACCACAACTTGACGGTCAAAACGACCAGGTCTTAAAAGTGCAGGATCAAGAACATCAGGTCGGTTGGTAGCGGCAATAATAATCACTGCCTCAAAACCTTCAAAGCCATCCATCTCCACAAGCAACTGGTTTAAGGTCTGTTCTCTTTCATCATGACCTCCGCCCATGCCAACACCACGTTTACGACCTACAGCATCAATTTCGTCAATAAAGATAATGCAAGGGGCATTTTTCTTGGCCTGTGCAAACATATCACGTACACGTGATGCACCAACACCCACAAACATTTCCACAAAGTCAGAACCGGAAATAGAGAAAAATGGCACCTTTGCCTCGCCTGCAATGGCACGAGCCAAAAGTGTTTTACCAGTGCCAGGAGGGCCTACCATCAGAACACCACGAGGAATGCGTCCACCCAACTTTGAATATTTGGTAGGATCCTTTAGAAAATCAACAAGTTCAACCACGTCCTCTTTAGCCTCATCACAGCCTGCAACATCGGCAAAGGTGGTCTTAATCTGATTCTCAGAAAGCAGTTTAGCCTTGGATTTTCCAAAAGACAGAGGATTACCCTTAGAGCCGCCCTGCATCTGACGCATAAAGAAAATCCACACTGCAATGAGGAGGATCATTGGGAACCATGAAATAAATATAGCTAACAATGTACTCTGTTCTTCAGGCTTGGTACCCTGGGTCCTGACATTGTGACTTAAAAGAGTATCAAGAATATTAGGATCAGTTATTGGCATAACCGTCATGAATTTCTGACCATTATTCTTAATCCCGCTTATGACTTTGCCATCAAAGGTGGCCTGCGCTATCTGATCGGAATTTACCTCTCTGACAAAGGAAGTGTAATCCTGAATCTGTCCCTGATTATCAGAGGAACTGAATGACTCAAAAAGAGTCATCAGAATCACTGCAATCACTAGCCATAAAATCAAATTTTTTGTCATAGACTCTCACTTTTTAATTTTCAATTTCACCATCAGGTACCAAAATATCCTGATTGTCATCGTAACTGTTGTCGATACCAGCCTGTAAAGATGCCGGCTCACTTCCAGGGGCCACACCGTTTAAGGCATGTCCTAAAAAACCCACTCCAACCATATAGACTTCGCGAGAACGATCTCTTGAAGCATCAAGTTTTCTCACTTTAACCGTAGAAAAATCGTGTTTCAGTTCTTTTAAAAACTCTTCTGAACCTTGTCCCTGAAAAACTTTGACCACAAAGATTCCGCCTACCTTTAGCACTCTTCTGGCCATATCCAGGGCAAGTTCACTAAGATACATGGCACGAGGCTGATCTATCCCGCGGTTACCTGACATATTCGGTGCCATATCAGATAATACCACATCACAGCCACCACCGATTAAAGAATATAGTTTTTCAAAGACATCCTCATCTTTGAAATCTCCCTGCAAAAACTCAACATTGCGGATCGGATCCATAGGCAGAATATCCAGTGCCACAATTCTACCATTTTCTCCAATACATTTTGAAACATACTGTGACCAGCCTCCAGGAGCCGCTCCAAGGTCAACTACAGTACTTCCAGGTTTGAACAGTCTGTCCTTCTGCTGCAACTCTTCAAGTTTAAAGGAGGCTCTAGACCGCAGTCCAAGTTTATGCGCTTTTTGGACATAGGGATCCTTAAAATGCTCATCAAGCCAACGGGCCTGACTGGCTGTTCTCTTTTTTTTGGGCATTAAAACAATCCTTATCTACAAAAAAAACATTCTTAACCATAACAAGTTTTATTTGTTTAAGAGTATGTATTATTATACAATTTCACAAACATTATGGCAGATTGATAAATCTGCTGAAAATTTTTATTTCAAATTGGGGTTTAAAGATGCCATTAAATTCACATCAACGTCAGTTTTTAAAAGCTGCGGCACATTCCTTAAAACCAGTTGTAATGCTTGGTAACGACGGTCTATCTGAGAACGTAATCAAGGAAATTGACTCTAGTATCGAGCATCACGAACTCATCAAAGTAAAACTGAATGCCGGCGACACCCGCAAAGAACAAGCAGCAGAAATTGCCACAAAAATTGGTGCCGAGCTGATAAGTACTGTCGGTCGTGTGGCAGTGCTTTTCCGTCAACGCAAGGATGACAGCCGTTTTATTCTTCCTCGCTAAAGTGTAGTGAACTAAGTTGGCTTAAGCAAACTTAGTTTCACACGGATATTCTAGATATACTCTACTTTCATTACTTCGTAATCAATAGTACCTTTAGGAATTTTGATTTCAATCTCATCCCCTTCAAATTTACCTAAAAGGCCTTTGGCTATCGGTGTTTTATAAGATATAAGATTAGACTGAATATCAGCCTCATCCTCACCTACAATCTTGTAGACCACTTCCTTGTCCGTATCAAGATCAACTAAAGTAACAGTACATCCAAAAATAATCTTCGTTTTGGAAGACTGTGGATCTTTGAGTTTGGTAACATCAATCACATTAGCCGATGCCAGCTTGGCTTCAATATCCTTGATACGAGCCTCACACATACCCTGTTCTTCCTTGGCTGCATCATATTCGGCATTTTCACTCAAATCACCGTGACTTCTGGCCTCAGCTATAGCAGCAACAATACGAGGACGTTCTACCGTTTTTAATCTGACAAGTTCATTACGCAGTAACTCTTCACCTCTTGGTGTCATTGGAGTCTGTTCCATAATAAAAGACCTCTTTCCTGTGTACAACAAAATCTAGAGCACAAAGCTAAGGGATCAAAAAAATGAAGAATGAGTTTACCCCACACTTCATAAGGCTTATGCGTCTGATTTTTATATTATTAGTATGACATTTATCCGTGAATTTGCAAACATCTTGTTGCGGTTACTTCCATGCCCATCCCATATTACACCTCAGTGGAATAGCAGCCGAAATAACCACTAACACCTGTTTGTTATGAGGACAGATCATCAAAGAACTTCTTCATGCCCTTGATGAAACCTTCTGACTTTGGCTTATGTGAATTATGTTCAGCAATCTTCTTGCTCTTAGATTCCCCCTTGCCGTTTTTGTCATCCTCACTTAAATCTTTACTCGCATCCTTATCAACACCATTTAGTGATGCTTCAAACTCGCGCAGTAAGTCCTTCTGATGGTCAGTAAGATTGACCGGTGTCTCTACCATTATCTTGCAGTAAAGATTACCCTTGAAGGGTGAATTGTAGGATTTAACACCCTTGCCAGGAATACGCATGGTGACTCCTGACTGCGTCTCAGGACGCACATTGATGTTAACAGCCCCCTCCAAAGTAGGAACTTCTACCTTGCCACCTAAGGCTGCTGTGGTAAAACTGATTGGTACCTCACAGTACAAGTCATTACCGTCACGAGTAAATATAGCATGTTCCTTAACTTCAATCTCTACATAAAGATCTCCTGATGGTGCACCGTTCATACCGGCTTCACCCTCACCCTGCAGTCTAATCCTGTCTCCGGTATCAACACCTGCTACGATATCGACCTCTAAGGTCTTGTTTTCAAGCACTCTACCAGTTCCATGGCAGGACTTGCAACCGTCAGTGATGACATATCCACTGCCACTACAGTGCGGACAGGTCTGACTAACCGTCATAATCCCCTGCCGCATCATGATCTGACCGCGTCCATGACAATGAGGGCAAACCTCACGTTTACCATTTTTGCCTAAACCAGAACCACCGCAGGTTTTACATTTGACATAGGTTTTAACATTAAGTTTCTTCTTACAGCCCTTAACTGCCTCTTCAAGAGTAATACTAAGACGGGCCCGCAAATCACGGCCACGTATTTCTCTAGGACCTGAAGAACGGCCGCCAAAACCATGTCCACCACCAAAGATATCTCCGAAAATGTCACCGAAAATATCACCAAAGTCTGCACCAGCACCACCAAAAGGATTGCCGCCTGAGGCCTGAGAACCATCTGCTCCGGCAAAGCCATACTGATCATAAGCAGCACGTTTTTGGGGATCTGACAATACCTGATAGGCCTCGTTAATCTCACGGAACTTCTCTCCGGCACCAGGGTCCTTGTTTCTGTCAGGGTGATACTTTATCGCAAGACGTTTGAATGCTCGTTTAATGGCAGCCTCATCGGCACCTTTTTCAAGACCAAGCACTTCATAGTAATCACGTTTTGAAGCCATAACATCCTCTTAAATTAACAAAAGGCAGAAGGAATTCTCCTCCCACCTTTCCTAGTGAATCAGCAATGCCAAATTATTTATTATCGTCTTTTACTTCTTCAAACTCGGCATCAACTACATTATCATCCTTTTCGCTCTTACTGGCGTTCTCGGATGAAGAGGACTGAGTCTGCTGTTGAGCCTGCTGCTGTGCAGTACCAGCCTGCATCAGAACCTGTGCGGCCTCTAGTAAAGCACGTTCAGCCTGCTCGATTCTCTCTTTATCATCGCTTCTAGATGCCATTTCCAAATCACCTAAGGCTCTATTTACCTTTGTCTTATCAGCATCTGAAACTTTGTCACCAAGATCGGCTAACTGCTTTTTAACCTGATGGGCAGTAGCGTCAGCGCGATTGCGTGTAGCTGCGAGCTCCTCAAATTTCTTATCTTCTGCAGAATGCTCCTCAGCCTCACGAACCATTCTCTTGATATCATCATCAGACAGACCTGAAGATGACTTAATGGTAATCTTCTGCTCTTTACCTGTCTTCTTATCCTTTGCGGAAACATGGATCAGGCCATCAGCATCAATATCGAAGGTAACTTCAATTTGAGCCATGCCACGTGGCTGTGGTTCAATTCCTTCAAGATTAAACTGACCTAAGGATTTGTTATCAGAGGCTCTCTTACGCTCACCCTGCAACACATGAATAGTTACAGCAGGCTGATTGTCTTCGGCAGTTGAGAAAACCTGTGATTTCTTAGTAGGAATAGTGGTGTTCTTCTCAATAAGAGTAGTCATCACACCGCCTAAAGTTTCAATACCTAATGATAATGGTGTTACGTCAAGCAGCAGCACATCCTTCTTATCACCGGTAAGCACACCACCCTGAATAGCAGCACCGATGGCCACAGCCTCATCAGGGTTAACATCCTTACGTGGCTCCTTGCCAAAGAAGTCGGCTACCAGTTTCTGTACCATTGGCATACGGGACTGACCACCAACCAAAATCACATCATTAACCTCAGAAGGTGATAAACCAGCATCTGATAAGGCAGTTCTGACTGGATCAAGAGTCTTCTGTACCAAATCCTCAACCAAAGATTCCAGCTTAGAACGGGTGATCTTGATATTCATGTGCTTAGGACCGGTTGCATCTGCGGTAATATATGGCAGATTGACATCAGTCTGCTGTGAAGATGACAGCTCAATCTTAGCCTTTTCAGCAGCCTCCTTAAGACGCTGCAAAGCCAAAGGATCAGCACGTAGGTCAACACCCTGCTCAGCCTTGAACTCATCAATGAGATAATCCACAATACGGTTATCAAAGTCCTCACCACCTAAGTGAGTATCACCGTTAGTGGCTAAAACTTCAAAGGTTTTCTCTCCGTCTAACTCATCAATATCAATTATGGAAATATCAAAGGTACCACCACCTAGGTCATACACAGCAATCTTTTGCTCGCCCTTGGCTTTGTCCTCACCGTAAGCAATAGCAGCAGCGGTAGGCTCGTTGATGATACGCTTTACGTTAAGACCGGCAATACGTCCTGCATCCTTAGTAGCCTGACGCTGAGAGTCATTAAAGTAGGCAGGGCAGGTAATCACAGCCTCAGTTACGGTCTCGCCTAAAATATCCTCAGCGGTTTTCTTCATTTTCTTTAAAACTTCTGCGGAAATCTGAGGAGGTGCCAGTTTCTTGTCATCAACCTCGACCCAAGCATCACCGTTGTCAGCCTTAGTGATCTTAAATGGCATAATACCAACATCACGCTGCACCTCAGAATCCTCATAACGACGGCCGATCAAACGCTTGATGGCAAAAAGAGTATTCTTTGGATTAGTTACAGCCTGACGCTTAGCAGCATCACCAACAATAATTTCACCATCTTTGGCATAGGCCACGATGGAAGGAGTGGTACGACGACCTTCTGAATTTTCTAAAACTCTAACCTTATCTCCATCCAAAACAGCAACGCAGGAATTAGTTGTACCTAAATCAATACCAATAATTTTTCCCATTTTAAATATATCCTCTATAAAAAAATTCTGTTTGTCACCATGACATTCTCTATTCTGTACATGTAAATGGAGTCTAAATTTATTATTTCAAGTCTAGGCTTCAACATTTATTGTGTTTTTTACTTCCACATTTTCGGCACCGTTATCAGGCTGATGTGGTTTTCCATTTGAGACAATAACCATAGCCGGACGCACTACACGACCATTTAAAGTAAAGCCTTTTTGCATAACAGAAATAACATGATTGCTCTCAATTTCATTGGATGGAGCCATGGAAATTGCCTGATGAAGATTTGGATCAAAAACCTGTCCTTCAGGATTTACCTCAACCACCCCAAAATTACCTAATTCTTTTAATAAGAGGGTTACAGTATTCTGTACTCCCTCAACCATAGGTTTGGTCTTTTCATCATTCGGATCAGCATGTTTTAAGGCTAATTCCATAGAATCAACTACCGGAATTAATGCCTTCAATATCTTTTCATTGCCAAACTTGCGTTCACGTTCAACATCAGCCTCAATTCTTTTCTTCTGATTTTCACTTTCCGCTAAGGCTCGTACCAGTTTCTCATGATCTTCTTTACGATCATTCTGTTCCTTTACTAAGGCTGAACGCAACTGTTCGTTCTCGGCTAAGATATCTTTGATATCAAAGGTTCCATCATTGAGGTCTTCATTACTTACCTCCTCATCATTCTGAGGCATGTCCTCTTCAGCATTGCCCATGACATCCTTAGGCTCTTCACCTAATTCTTCAGAATTATTCTGCATATTCTCATTTAACTCAGGCTCCTGTAACTCCTGCTCTTCTTTGGCTCTCTCAAAAGCCTGTTTAATTTGATTTTCTTCTGTAAGCATTTTTCTTCTCTAAAAAATAAACGGCAAAATTTTCGCTAAAACACAAATGGGGGTAATGATATTTTTTTTCAAGTCTCAAGTTTTGATTTTTAAACTAGATAAGGAAATTTTCTCCGCATACCAAAACTTAAAGCCTCCTCCCAAAGTGGCTAATTTCTAAGATATATTCAGTAATGTTCAGACTCTTACCTCAAAGCAGATTCAAATAACTGCAGTTTTGGGAACTCTTTGCTATTTTTTTTGCCTCACTCCAAAACCTACGCAAATTTTGTCGATGCCACCACAAAAACTCAAAATGCTTAAGCAAAAAAATGTTTTCATGAAGATAAAGGCCACAAATTTCCTTGATGATAACAATTTCTAACGCAGCATAACACTCCGTGTCTTAGGAGAAATAAAGTCAGAGCAATACTTAAAATGAAGGATAATGAAGGATATTGATCTATTATCTTTTCGGAAAAACAAAGGACAATATCTTTTTTTGCTTGTTAATGTGTATAATATAAAGGATCCGCGACGTAAGTCACGGGTGTATGTCGATGATGGCCGGTAAAATTCAAATACTCGCATCAAGGTATTAAGCAGTAGGTATTGACTGTATGCAAACAAGAAACATATTTAAAGGACTTGCTCTTGCGGGCATTTTATCCATATTCCTTTCAGGCTGTGCCTATAGAGCCGATCTGCATCAGGGAAACTACGTTGATCAGGAATTGGTTAACTCTCTAAATTATGGTATGACCCATGAGCAGGTTCGCTATCTTTTGGGAACGCCAATGCTGACAGATCCATTTGATAAAAGTCGCTGGTATTATTCAACGCTTGATAGAAAGGGGTGGTCTGATCCTGTCATCAAGAATCTCATCTTACGCTTTGAAGGTGAATCACTAGTTGAAATTTCAGGTGACTTCCAAAAATCTGCAGAATTTAATGAGAACACTTCAGGGGCTGCTGATAGTACAGTCGACTATAATTTGCCAGTTGAAGAAAATCACAATAATAAAGATGCTGCTGCACCTTTGAAAGATGTAGAGAATTCCCAAAACAGCAATAAACAGTAGTAACATGCAGAAAAAACAGGGTATTTTCATGATATTTTTGACCGCTCTTCTGAGCGGTTGTTCTTTTCATGAAGAAACAGAAGAAATAATCAATTTAACTTCCACTGATACTGTTGCAAAGGATTTTGTCTATTACGCTAAGGAATGTACAAAAGGTCATACTGAATATGCCCCGCTACTCATTAACGTCTATGTCAGATCTATTCTTCAGTCTATGCCAGATAGCAAATTTACCCTGTTTCCTAAAGTACCAGAAGTAACTCAAGCAGATACTGACAAATTAAAAGATCTGCAGAACAGCATTAAGGAACCCTTTTATTACCAGCAACGAAAATTCAACACTCCCTATGAAACCTGTCTGCAAAAAACAATGCACGATGGACATCCTGAATTTCAGGATTTCTTTGTGACGAAGGCCTTTGTTTCGGCTAAAATTTCCCAGACTTTCTACAAGGAAAAAAAGTATACTGAAGGTGCAGACTGGGCACAACGTGTAATAAACCTTCACGGAAAAAAAATGGGATACTATCTCCTTGGATTATTCTTTATAGACAGTGACGAAACAGCCAATATGGGGGCTGATTTTTTTAAGGAATCCGCACTATTAGGTAATGAAGGGGCCAGACAGTATATCGACAATCAGCTTCTCAATTTCAACATATTTCAAAAGGTGCGCGATAAAGAACAAGGTAAAACTGATGCCATAAATTTTCTTGAACAAAAAAATAACACAAATACCCGTCAACCCGAGTATGACGACCAGCACCTGACAAGACTTCCCCTGACACTTTCTCAGACAGTCAAAAAGCATCAGCATTATCAACCGACAGCGGAAATAGTACCCAAGTTAGCCAAAATCCTACTCATCCTTAATCCATGTGCTACTCTTGTTTACGCAAATTTTCATAAGATCATTCCTTAAAAAAATTGCTATCGCACAATTTTGTTTAAAAACGCTTTTTTTATTTCCCTAATGCGTTATTATGGCTTAAATGGGTATTTAACATCTGTAAGGTATATTAAAATGACTGATAATTTTGTGCCAAAGGAGTTATCCTGGCTTTCATTCAATGGTCGCGTGCTGCAAGAGGCTGCAGATCCATCAGTTCCTCTTATTGAAAGAGTCAGATTTTTGGGGATCTATTCAAGCAATTTGGACGAGTTCTTTAAAGTAAGAGTTGCCGAACTTAAAAGACAGGTTATCATCAACAAGGCCCAGGGAGAGAATGAGGCTGCAGTTAATCTACTACGCAAAGTTCAGAATGAAGCAAATAAATATCAGCGTACTCTTAACAATATATACAAAAATCTGCTCCTAGAACTGTCAGAACATAATATCTTTATGAAAGATCAGGATTCCATTACCGAAGAGCAGAAACAGTGGGTTGCAACTTATTTCAAACACCATGTTCTTAAACACATCAATCCTGTAATCATTGACGAGGATACAGATCTTGTTTCATTTTTAAAAGATGAATTTACATATCTACTGGCTCGCCTCATTGGAAAAAATGCCAAAACTTATGCCCTTATCGAAATTCCCACCAAGGTAATTCCACGATTTTTAAGGATCCCAACCTACGATAACAGCGTCATCTTCATGTTCCTCGATGATGTGATACGCGTCGGTATGGATATGATTTTCAAAGGCCTTTACGAATACGATTCCATTGAAGCCTACTCCATCAAGATGAATCGCGATGCTGAATATGATTTACTAGGAAATATTGACCGTTCGGTTCTTGAAAACATGTCCGAGGCTTTAAAACAGCGGTTAAATGCCATGCCAGTACGTTTTTCCTATGATGCACATATGCCTGAAGACATGGTAAAGTTTATGACAGGCGAATTGAAAATGTCTGCCATTGATTCCATGATGCCAGGAGCACGCTATCATAATTTCAAGGATTTGCTGAGTTTTCCAAGCATCAATGATGATATGGAAAATCAGTCACTAAGTGAAATCAAATCTTATCAGTTTGATAGTGCCCTAACCCCCTTTGATGCCATAGCCCAAAAAGATATTCTCCTATACTATCCATACTATTCTTTTGACTATTTTACCGAGTTTCTGCGTAATGCGTCCTATGATCCAAAAGTATCATCAATCAAAATAAACATTTACCGTGTGGCCTCGAACAGTCGTGTTATCGATTCACTAATGCACGCTGCCAACAATGGTAAATCTGTCACGGTGGTGGTTGAATTGAAGGCTCGTTTTGATGAGGCCAATAATGTAAAATGGGCCTCATTTTTGACCGAGGCTGGTGTGAAAGTACTGTTTGGTCTGCCAACCCTCAAAATTCATTCCAAACTGTGTCTTGTCACCCGTCATGAAGGAGATAAACTGGTTCGTTATGCACATATCGGTACTGGAAATTTTAACGAAAAAACTGCCAAAATCTATACTGATTTTGCGCTATTTACAGCCAATGAAAAAATTACCAATGAAGTAGATGATGTATTTAGGTTCATCGAATACCCATATACCAGACCTAATTTTAGAAACCTTTTGGTTTCTCCATTAAATGCGCGTGAAAAGATCTGCTCTTTAATAGACAGAGAAATTGAACATGCTCGCGGAGGCCGACCTGCATCTATTCATTTTAAGGTTAATGCTCTGGTAGATATCGACCTTATCAATAAGCTTTATGAAGCCAATCAGGCTGGTGTTGTTATCCGCGGCATTGTGCGTGGTATGTGTTCCCTCAAGCCAGGTGTCAAGGGGCTTTCTGAAAATATTTACATTACTTCCATTGTTGACCGCTTCTTAGAGCATCCTCGTGTCATGCTGTTCAATAATGCCGGAAATGACGAATTGTATATCAGTTCTGCGGACTGGATGAAGCGAAATCTTGATCTGCGTATTGAGGTGGGAACCAAGATCCTCGATCAGGATCTTAAAGACCGGATCAAGGGCATTCTGAAACTTCAGGAACAGGATAATCGTAAGGCTCGTATCATTGACGAAAATCAGGTCAATAACTACGTACAGAATAATGAAGGTGATCCGCAGGTACGCAGTCAGATTGCCATACATGACTATCTTATGAAAATTGAAAATGCTCTAGAGCAGAATAAAAATAACCAGGAATAATGATCGAGTAGGGCGAGTTATAGCTCAGCCCTCTCACACCACCGTACGTGCGGATCCGCATACGGCGGTTCCTAACCTAATTACGGACGGTTCGCTATATTAGAACTGTCCTTCAACCATTTCCAAACAGAACCAACCTTCATCTTCTAGTCTGAAATTACCAAGAGCCTTGTGTATAAGCGGTGTGTGAGACATTCGCCAG
>CACYBT010000194.1 GCA_902772715.1 uncultured Succinivibrio sp. | reverse complement strand
TTGAGGCATCAAGTGCTTGTTCATCAATATCTACGCCGATAGCGCTTTTGGCACCGAGTTTTAAGGCACTGATGGCTAGGATGCCTGAACCGCAGCCGTAGTCCAAAATTTCCTTATCTTTTAGATCGTAACTATCAAGAAAATTCAAACATAAGGAAGTCGTAGGGTGTGTGCCGGAGCCGAAGGCCAGGCCCGGGTCAAGCATTATCACAGTACTGTCTTTTTCTTCAACACTCAGCCAGGAAGGGCAGATCCACAGTTTCTTACCGAACTTCAACGGTTTGAACTGACTCATCCAGGCTCTGATCCAGTTTTTATCCTGAAAGTGAGTAGCGGCAATCGGAATATTATCTCCAAGAATTGCCTTTAACTTTGCGATGATGGGATTAGGATCTGTGCCTTTGTCTAAAAGACCGGTTACCTCTGTATTTGGCCACAGTCGACGTTCTCCTGGTTTAGGCTCTAATATCGGAGAATCCTCTGCATCGGTATAACTGACACTTATTGCTCCCAACTGTTCTAAAAGATCAGAAACCGTATCAGCCATTTGATTGGTGGTTCTTAGTTTGATTTCTATCCAGTCGTTATCACTCACTTTTCTTTTTCTCCTTAAGATCTTGCACATATTGTCTGATATCAAAGGGTTTGGATTGAGATACAATTTCGCTTATGATTTCTTGATTTTCTCGACTGATGTTCACTAGGCGTTTATACACAATAAAGGCTTTAGAACCGATAAAGAGTCTTATGAGGTTACTGTTCTGCTCTATGGAATAGGAGCGATGGGAGATAAGACTTATCTGTACGGTATTTACGTGCTTAAGGCTAAATACTTTTAAGATGATAAATTCGCCGTCAAGCTCTGCTGCCTTAAGATTGCTACTGTTGCCTATGGCATGAAGTATGGCAATAAGGAAGAGCTCAGGACTGTTTAGTTCCTTGATATTCAGGATAGTAACCGTATTGCGGTTATGTTTTAGCCGAATAAATGCCTTGAGTTTCTGTTGCTTGACAAAGCACAGCTGTAACAAAAATGGTGTTAATATCGCAACAAAAATGCTGATGTAGTGTCCATTTTGTAAAGTACGGAAATTAATCCCGCGAATATGCAAATCCGGCTGGTACAATGCATAAAGATTGGCAAACTCATCAATTTTAAAATAGTTAATGCAAAAGAAAATAATAATTGAGCATACACACAGTGAAAAGAAGGTACTTGAAAAAAAGAGAAAGAGTATGAGCAGTTCAATTGAGACACAGATGCCGATATTGAATGTTAAAACTGCAATAATTGCCAAAAAGAACAGAAACAGTCTTATGTAGTTTTTTTCAAAGTGAGCCCGTGAGAATATTGCGGCAGGAAGCGCGAACATATTGACAAAAAGTATACTGTTGATAATGGAGGTGATAATGGTATTCTCAGACTGTAGTGTGACTATGGAATTGAGCATGGTGCTAAAACCAAGCATCAGCATGATTTCATAAATCGGAAGAAAGAGGCAGGATATCACCGAATCAATAAAAAGTTCACTGAAGGTTAGCACTATGGAGTGCTCAATATTTGTGATAAGTACCATGATAAAGAGCAATGTTGTAAAAGGAGCAATGCACATGGCACAAATACGCCGATAGTCAATTTTGTAAAAATTCTGGTCATATTCATTGTCGACATCGTTAGACGGCAACATAAAGAGTGCGGAGACTAAGGATGAAAGAATGAATGGAGTCTGTAACGTAAAGAATTCACCGTAAAAAAAGAGAGAACAGCAGGTTAAAAATGCATAGTTAAGAGATACAAAGGAGATCTGCACCTGACGGTTGAAAGTTGGCAACAGATATGCCACGGTAATGGTAAGGATGCCCGGGATTAGGACACGTAAAGTTTCAAGCAGTATGCTCTGCGAGAAGGTACTTATGCCGATAGGAATTCTGAGATCAAGACCATAGGAAGCAATGGCAATTAGCCCTAGGGGCAACAGCAACAACATGATTCTAGGATCGGTTCTTGTATTATGCATTTTTCAAATTAAAATGGATCCATGCATTGTCATCACAAAAGCAGATTACAAAATTGCATGCTTTAGAAAGTATCTGTAGGCAACATTTCAATATCTTGCAGAATATTTTACCGCAAATACGGTCAGATGACATTAAATTCCTTTTATAGTGTTTTTTTAATTTAGCAAGCCTATTTACACATTTCCTTTAGGTTTCATCACACATTTTCAATAATTATGATTATTTTTATGCAATTATGTCTTTATGCACCTATAATTGATCGAACGGACAAAATAAATCGCAATGAAATAATACTGAACCCCAGGGATTAATCGTGAATATCGTTAGACGAGAAAGTGTTGATGACAGACATTTGCAGGACTGCGTTGCTGATCCTGTCATAAGACAGATTTTAGCAAGACGTGGTGTCGAAAGTGAAAGTGAAGTTAACTGCAAGTTAAGCGATATGCTTCACTACAAAGATATGCAGGATATCGATAAGGCTAGTACGCTCTTGGCTGATGCGATTGAAAAACATTGGAACATTCTGGTTGCAGGTGATTATGACGTCGACGGTATTACCGGTACTGCACTTGGTGTAAGGGGCTTAAAGGAACTGGGTGCAGGGACTGTAACCTACTATGTTCCTTCCCGTTATGAGGGCGGTTACGGTGTCAGTGAAGAGGCTGTAGATGAAGCGATTAACAACGGCGTCAGTCTGATTCTGACGGTCGATAACGGCGTGTCCTGTAAAGATTCAATTGAGTATGCCAAAAACAAAGGATTGAAGGTGGTGATAACTGATCACCACGAGACCCCTGAGGACTTGCCTAATGCAGATGCCATAGTAGATCCCAAGCAACCTACCTGTAAATTTCCTTCAAAAAACTTGTGTGGTGCCGGGGTACTGTTCTATGTACTCATTGCCACACGCGCGGTCTTGCGTGAACGTGGTTTCTACGAAACGCATCCTTATCCTAAAATGGCTCGTTTTCTGGATCTTGTTGCCATTGGTACAATCGGTGATGTCATGGTACTCGATGCCAATAATCGGCGTCTCGTAAAGTACGGTTTTGATAAAATCCGTGAAGGAAACTGTATTATTGGGATTAAGGCACTGGCTGCCTCCTGTAAGGTTGATCTTCGGGCGATTAACTCCGTAAGTATTGCTTTTGATCTCTGTCCTCGCCTTAATGCTCCAGGACGTATTCGTCTACATAAGAATCCCGCTGTATCACTGATGCTGACCGATGATCCTACCGAGGCTAGCATTATTGCTAGGGAACTAGATATGTGCAACAAGCGCCGAGGTGATTATGAGCGTGTCTTCGTCAAGGAAGCCAATGATGATGCTGAAAAGCAGCATGGTAATGGTGCCATTGTGCTGTATCGGCCTAATTGGCTTGTAGGCTTAGGTGGACTCATTGCCAGTAGGATCCGTGAAAGTTTTTCCGTACCATGCTTTGTCTTTTCTGGGGATGGCGACGAACTTTCAGGCTCAGCACGTTCGGTTCCGGGCTTTAGTCTTGTCAAGAATCTGCAAACTATCGCCGAACGTAATCCTGAATTGCTTATTCGTTATGGCGGTCATGCCATGGCTGCAGGTGCCTCCATCATGCGCAAGAATCTTGAGGAGTTCGCTAAACTCTTTAATGATATTGCTATGGAAAATCTAGGCGCCGGAGGTGAGGAGGATCTTGTTTCAGATGGCGTGTTACCGCCTAATTATCTTAATATCGGGTTTGCCAAAGATCTTGAAATGTACGGACCATGGGGCAATGGCTTTGAGGAACCTTGTTTTGATGGTGAGTACGTGGTTGAAGATGTCTATCTTGTGGCAAGTCGTCACCTTCGCTTTAATTTGCGTAATGAGGATGGCTCAATTTTGCGCGGTATTAAATTAAGAGCCACCCCTGAGGAACGCGAGATTACCAAGAATATGTCTGTACGTGCGGTCTATACGGTGGGTGTCAACCACTATATGGGATCTGAACGTCTAGAAATAAAAATCATTGCTATTGAACGAAATTAGTGCATTCCTCTAGTTAGGATGTTCCTTAAGATCAAGATTTCTGGTTACACTAAGTCCCCCGTAGGTTTGACAGACTGGCATCATTTCTACGGAATTTATGTTGAGATGTGGGGGTGTACTGATAAGATACAGTACCATATCTGCGATGTCGTGTGGACTGATGGCCTCAGTATCCTTGTAGACATCAAACACCTTTTTGGCATCTCCTTTAAAACGGGTGTAGGAGAATTCTGTATCTTGGCACAATCCCGGTTTTATAACACTTATCTTAACGGCAGTACCTTTCAGATCTGTTCTTAGGTTCCTCGAAAACTGCTCGACAAAGGCCTTTGTAGCACCATAGACATTTCCTCCTTCATATGGCCATGTTCCGGCAGTTGAACCGATATTTATGACATATCCCTTGTTTCGTTTGACCATATTTGGCAAAAGAGCGTGTGTAACATGGAGCAGACCTTTGATATTTGTTTCCACCATAGTGTCCCAATCCTCGATAAGTGCATGCTGGCTTTTATCCTGTCCTAGGGCAAGACCGGCATTGTTGATGAGAACATCCACTTGATTAAAGGGCGGAGCCAATTTTTCTATTTTAGTTATGATATTTTCATTTGAGGTCACATCGTAGACCAGGGGCATGATAAGAGGGTTCTTCTTTGCAAGTTCTGCAAGTTTATCTTTACGTCTTGCAACCGCTATGACATGGAGACCCTTTGATGCTAGAAGTTCGCATATAGAATAGCCAAAACCGGCAGAAGCTCCAGTTACAAGAGCTGTTTTGTACAAAACCATGACTGCTCCTTTGTAAGGGAAAAAATGAACGAAGTGATTTGATGAAAAAGCACGGAGTCAATTCCGTGCTGTTTTAAAGAGAGGAACTTATTTTTTAAGCCTGCTTTTGGCATACATGGCTGCGCCTATAATACCTGCAAGATTCAAAGTCTTGGCTGGGACCACCTTGACGTTTACCTTCAGCTGTTCTTCAAATTTTTCAAATTTTTTTGAGACTCCACCGCCTAAGACGATGATTTCAGGTGAAATCAAAAATGATATATATTCAAGGTATTTGTTAAGACGTTCTCCCCACTCCTTGAACTTCAGTTCCTCGCGTTCACGTGCAGAGTCGGCACAGTATTTTTCTGCAGAATCTCCCTTGAATTTGAGATGACCGAATTCGGTGTTAGGGAACATATGTCCATTATGGAACAGGGCAGAACCAATTCCGGTACCTAGAGTCAAAAACAGCACCGTACCTTTGTGGCCTTTGACGGCACCAAAAGACAGTTCTGCAAGACCTGCGACATCAGCATCATTGGCTACGAATACATCCATGCCTACAGCCTTAGAGAAAATCTTTTCGACCTTGACATTGATCCATGATTTGTCAATGTTGGCAGCGGTTAAGACCTCCCCTTTGATTACACGGGCAGGGAAACCACAACCGATTGGTCCCTTGTAGCCAATCTGATCGACTAATTGCTTTAAAGTCTGAGCCACAGCATCAGGTGTGGCTGGCTGAGGAGTAGGAATTCTTATTCTGTCACTTTTAAGTTCTCCCGTGGTTACATCAACGATGGCTCCCTTAATGCCACTACCACCAATATCAACACCCAATATTTCCATATTACAAAACCTCTTAATGCTGTTTAGGTTATTATTTAAGAAAAAATCCTTTTCTGAGTATAGCTTTTTATGGAACGATTTGGATGAATGTTTTGTGAAAATTAAGAACTCGCTACAAAATTTTTTTCTTTATGGCTACTGAAGATGATTTGTTTACTCCTTTTTAGGTATGTGTTGATGTACACTCGTGAATAGATTTATGTATTTAAAAACATGCCCATTACGTTAAGACGAAAAACAATTTTTGATCTTAAGGATATGAGCCACTAATGTGGGCAAGTCCTTAAGCAACTTTTGGT
>CACYBT010000193.1 GCA_902772715.1 uncultured Succinivibrio sp. | reverse complement strand
TCCTAACAGAACAGAGGCAGACTTCGACGAGCACATTGATGATTTCTCCCTTGTCAGCATCCTCCTTTCTTTGAAAGCCATTTCCCTTCAGCCAGAATTATTGGAAAAACATGGTGCCTCTGACCGTCTGTTGTTCTCAGAAAATGATTATAGAAACCTCTCTGGAAGCAAAGTCATGGACGCATTGAAGTCCCTGATGCAAGATGCAGAGTTGGCATCACTCTATTCACTATTTATTCTCGCTATCTCCCAGAATAATCTTTCTCAAGTCTCCTTCCGTCTTTTCAATATAATCAGACCGGTCAATCTAAGTACCAAGGTGACAGAGGAAGATTTGGCAAATGCCTGGACGGATGAGTATGGAGTTAAGTATAGTGCGGATAAGAAACGTCTATTATTTATACCTAATAATGTAATAGACTATAAAATAAGAAGAGGTACACAAGTCATTTGCGACGAGGCTTTCGGGAAACTAAATCTATATGGCACGAATAAGAGTAATTTAAGATCTATATATTTACCATCAACAGTTAGGATATTGTCTAAGTGGCTGTATGGATGCCAACATTTATGTCAAATAATTGTTGATGGAGAAAATGAAATATTTGATTCTCGTGATAATTGTAATGCTATAATTGAGACAAAGGAAAACAGATTACTATTAGGGTGTCAAACAACAATAATACCCGAAGGAGTTACTGCTATTGCGGATGACGCATTTGTGTCTTGTGGGGAATTAAAGTCGATTGATATTCCTGCTTCCGTGAAAACTATTGGAGAGCAGGCATTTATGAATTGTAAAGATCTTAAAGTAAGCCACATTCCTGCTTCTGTAAAAGAAATAGGATGTAGAGCATTTAATGGTTGTGATATTGAAAGAGTAACTGTTGATAAAGACAATACCGTTTATGATTCACGTGAAAATTGTAATGCCATTATTTTGACAAGAGACAACAAACTTGTTTTTGGCTGTAGAAACACCAGAATTCCAAATACTGTTACATATATTGGTGAAAATGCCTTTGAATGTAGTGATATTGAAGTATTAGAGATCCCCAATGGCGTAAATACCATAGGAAGTCGTGCGTTTTCATATTGTGAAGATTTACAAGCAGTCATTTTTCCTCCGAGTATAAAGCAAATAGATGATTATGCTTTTTCAGGGTGCATAAATATATCATCAATTTCTTTTTCTAATAGCTTGGTTAGTATAGGGTATGATACCTTCGCATATTGTAAAGGTATCAAACAGATTCTTATTCCTAAAGGTTCTAGGGAAGAATTTGAAGGTTTGCTTAAGTATTATGATTTTAATAATAAGATTGTTGAGCAAGATGAGGAGGAAAAACTTTCCACCGAAGTAACAGAAGAAGATTTAGCTAATGCTTGGACGGATGATTATGGGGTGATGTATAGTGCAGATAGAAAGCGATTATTGAAGGCACCATCAGATTTAGAAAACTATTCAATAAAGGAAGGGACAAAGGTTATCTGCCATCATGCTTTCAAAGAATGTAAAACACTATCTTCAATTTCAATACCCTATGGCATAATTGTTATTGGAGATTCCGCTTTCTGGCATCAAAATCAATTAAAAACTATTGTTATTCCAGATAGCGTTATATCAATTGGAAAATTAGCATTCTTCGGATGCTCTGGTCTGGAATCAATTAAAATGTCATCAAATATAAATAGCATTGGAGACAGAGCATTTTATGCATGTGCAGGGCTAACTAATCTCAAAATTCCATCTAGACTAGAAATAATTGGTAAATCCGCTTTTCAGGGTTGTGTTAATTTAAATAGGATTATAGTTGACCCTAATAATAAGAATTATGATTCACGAAACAATTGTAATGCTATTATCAACACTAGCAATAATACATTAATCTTAGGTTGTTCATCCACAATTATTCCAGATACTGTAACGAAAATAGGTGACGAGTCTTTTTTCCTATGCAAAAACCTAAAAACAATTAATATACCGGATAGTGTAAGAGAGATTGGATTTGCAGTTTTTCCTGGCTGCGATAGTTTGCTATCTGTCACAATACCCCAAAGTGTGGAGAAAATTGGAAATGCTGCTTTTTGCGACTGTCGTTCTTTGGCGAAAGTTGAAATCAAAGGTGCTATCAGGGAAATACCACTTCGATTGTTTTACAACTGTTCTGCACTAAAAGAAGTTTCAATCCCTCTATCTATTACAAAGATTGGTGATGAATCATTTTTCCACTGCTTTAATATGTCTTCTGTATTTGTACCAATAGGAACGCTAAAGCAATTCGAAGAGTTGCTGCCAGAATATAAGGATAAACTTGTAGAACAAGAGATGGGGTGGATGGTGAAATCTACAAGGCCCTTTGTTCCTGAAGAGATTGCTGCTGTAAAAAGAGCAGAAGTAGTAGCTTCAAAATATGGAAATAGCGTATGCTTCTTTATGAATGGTGGGGGACAAACCTATATTCCTCTTAGCAAGCAAAGCAAATTAGCTGTTGGTGATGAACTTGATATGAAAACGGCTAAGATTCTTACTTTAGTAAAAGGTAAGGATGAAATAACCCGAATAATAGAGTAATTAGGATTTTTTTTAGAAATACTAAAGATCTTCGTGAAAATTTGCATATATGGTTGGGGTTATTTATTTTTGCCAAACAAAAATGATAAGATATGGAAATAGATGAATTGTTATGGATAAAGAAGAGATTGGATGAGTTGTATACAGAATGGTATATAGCTAAGGGATGGAAAGATAGAAGAAGTCGCGAAAAGAAGATTCGTGAAGCTTGTACTGCCATCAGCCAATATGCATTAACATTACCCCCAGAGATTTTGGGACTTTTTGATAGCAAGGTTGCACCTGCCGCCCTTAACTCTCAGTTTGCAGGCGATGACATAGGCCCATGCATAATAGTTTTGGAAGAAATGATTAAAGAAATGGAAGATAAAAAGGATAAATAATATGAATAACGCTAAAGATAATCTGTCATTAATTGGAAAAGGAGGCCTAAAATCAATATTGGGTTCTTTCCCTGTAGGTGCTACAGCAGTTACAATTTATAATGAACTACAAGCGAAACAAGTTAAAAGGAAGATAGAAAGGCTTGAAGAATTTTATCATTCATTAGATGAGAAAGTAAATACTATAGAAAAAAAGATAAATGAAGATTATATTAGTAAAGACGATTTTCAAGATGTATTT
>CACYBT010000192.1 GCA_902772715.1 uncultured Succinivibrio sp. | reverse complement strand
TTACAAGGGTCATCCTGGTGCTAATATCCTTGATGCTTATAAGGATTCGTGGTTTGTTGGTTATGATGTTCAGGAATCTGTTAAATATCAGGCTGAAATGATCATAGATTATCTTAATCTTATGAAAACCTCGCAATCAAGGAAGAAGCCTCATCGTGACAATATAAATTTTGTAATGCTAATCGGTGGTAAAGAAAAGAACAAGGAAGCAATGATAAGAACAGAATACCTTTGGAAGTTTGTAACTCGTTCTGGTTTTATTCTAAATCCTTTGAGTGCCAATAACGACAATTGGAAAAAAGAAGAAGCCTACAAGGATATGCAGAATATTCTGAAAAAATATAAGCCAGAGGATATCGATCTTATAATTTCCAACAACGATTCAATGGCATTAGGTGCAATAGAAGCATTAAATGAAATCGGCTATAACCTGGGAACAACCGTCGCTAATGACAATAATATCCCTGTTTTCAGTATCGATGGAATCGCCGCAGGCATTAAGGCGGTAATGGAGAAAAAACTTGCAGGTACCGTATATACCGACAGAGTCAGCGCTGCAAGAGCTGCTCTTATTTTAGCAACCTCTCCGCAGATCAGTGTTGAGGATGCTGAGAAAAATATTGGTCTTAAAGTCAAAAGCAATCGCGAAATCATCATTCCTTACCTTAAGGTTGCATCCTTTAGGGAATACCAAAGAGAATGAGTTTTCCTTTTTGAAATCCGCAACCTGAATTTTATTCATTGCTAGAGCCTTGTGAGTTTAGCCCCACATTTTCCTGATTGCCATGTGTAGCCTCTAATCGAACCACATTTTCAGGTTTTTAATTTACACATGTAAATCAGTTTGATAAAGACTTTCAATACAAGGCAGTCCCATGACTGCATTTACGGTAAATGTCCGCCTTCTTGCTGGGACGAACCGGCAATCTCCCACAAAACCACTCATTAGGTTATGTTGATTCCAACAACACCTCATTGTCAATGTCAAACAAAAAAAGCGGCATTCATTCCACAGGTCAGCCTGTGGAATATATGCCGCCATCTATAACAACATTAAGTACGAAGTTGATCCAAGTACTTAGATACAACTTTTTTTCATGTTATGAGGTCTTTAACTGTTTACAGGACAGTTTTCCATCATTATCAATTTCCAAATTTAAAGCCTTGTCAGTAGGCAGTTTTCCAGAGAGCAGGAGTTTAGACAATGGATCTGCAATCTCATTTTGGATAGCCCTACGCAGAGGTCTTGCACCAAAAACAGGATCGAATCCCACCGTAGCAACACGCTCATAAATACTGTCGCCAAGGGTAAGTTCATAGCCGACATTCTTAAGACGATTGGACAAAGTCTGCAGCTGAATCTTGGCAATAGCCTTAATATGCTCGTGAGTTAATGGGTGGAAGACCACGGTTTCATCAACACGATTTAAGAATTCAGGCTTAAAATGCTGTTCCAAAATATCTAAAAGTTTACTCTTGATACTTTCATAATCATTCTTGCCACTCTCTTCTTGAATCATAGATGAACCCAAATTAGAAGTCATAATAATGACGGTATTTCTAAAATCAACCGTACGCCCCTGTCCGTCCGTCAGACGGCCATCATCTAAGACCTGCAGCAGAATATTGAACACATCCGGATGAGCCTTCTCTATCTCATCTAGCAGAATTACCGAATATGGACGCCGTCTTACAGATTCAGTAAGAAATCCTCCCTGTTCATAACCGACATATCCTGGAGGAGCACCTACTAGTCTCGACACCGAATGTTTCTCCATAAACTCGGACATATCAATTCTCACCATGGCCTTTTCTGTGTCAAACAGGAATTCCGCCAGAGCCTTACACAGTTCTGTCTTGCCGACTCCGGTTGGGCCTAAAAACATAAATGAACCAATTGGACGATTTGGATCTGACAAACCGGCCCGACTTCTTCTTATGGCATTAGAGATGGCACTTACAGCCTCAGACTGTCCGATAACACGCTGATGTAAGGAATCCTCCATGCGCAAAAGTTTGGCTCTCTCCCCCTCTAGCATTTTTGCTACAGGAATACCTGTGGCCTTAGAGACAACTTCTGCAATTTCAGCATCCGTGACTTTATTTTTTAACAGTTGGGTATCTGAGTTCGTACCCTGTGCCTCATTTATCTGCGCAATCTGCTTCTCAAGAGTTGGAATAATACCGTACTGCAGCTCACTCATCTTGTTAAGATCACTGTTTCTTTTGGCAACATCAAACTCATGACGGGCATTGTCCAATTTAACTTTAAGTTTTTGCGTCCCTTCAAGGACCAACTTATCCTTATTCCAGATTTCGAGTAAACGTTTATACTCAGCCTCATCCTTGGCTATACTTTCATCAATAGTACTTAATCTCTTTTTAGAGGCCTCATCTGTTTCCTTGGCCACGGTCTGACGTTCCATCTTCAGCTGAATAAGTCGTCTATCAAGTTTGTCTAGTGGCTCAGGTTTTGAATCAATCTGCAGTCTAATACTTGCAGCGGCCTCATCAATTAGATCTATAGCCTTATCAGGTAACTGACGGTCTGAAATATAACGATTCGACAGTGTTGCAGCGGCTACAATTGCAGGATCTGTTATCTGAACATGATGATGAATTTCATAACGTTCTTTTAAGCCACGTAAGATGGCAATGGTATTTTCAACTGACGGCTCACCGACAAACACCTTCTGAAAACGTCTTTCTAAGGCTGCATCTTTTTCTATATACTGACGATATTCGTCTAGGGTGGTTGCTCCCATGCAGTGCAGATCACCACGGGCCAAGGCAGGTTTTAACATATTACCGGCATCCATGGAGCCCTCTGATTTTCCTGCACCGACCATAGTATGCAACTCATCAATAAAGAGAATAATTTTACCCTCTTCTTTAGCAAGATCATTGAGTACAGCCTTAAGGCGCTCTTCAAATTCACCACGATACTTGGCGCCTGCAATCAGTGCCCCCAAATCAAGAGATAATACTCGCTTGTTCTTTAAACCTTCAGGAACTTCGCCTTTGACAATACGCTGTGCCAATCCTTCAACAATCGCAGTTTTACCAACTCCAGGCTCACCTATAAGGACTGGATTATTCTTGGTACGACGCTGCAGAACCTGCATAGTACGCCTTATTTCATCGTCACGCCCAATAACAGGATCAAGTTTTCCCTTTTCTGCTCTATCCGTTAAATCAATACAATATTTCTTTAAAGCTCCTCGCGTATTTTCGGCATTTTCATCTGTTACTTTTTTCCCGCCGCGCACCTCTTTTAAAGCGTTGTTTAACTTCTCCTGTGTTAAATTGCAACGCGACAGGATTTCTCGTAACTCACGATCTTCACTCATGGCAGCCATCACAAATACTTCTGAAGAAATATAAGAATCTCCAGACTGCTGAGCCATTTTATCGCATACATTCAAAAGTCTACCTGTCTGTGGTGACAACTGTATATCACCACCAACTCCTGATACTTTTGGTAATCTATCTAGGGCTTTGTCAACTAAAAGCTTAACTGCTGTAGGATCTGATCCTGCCAAAGTTAAAAGCGGTCTGACGGCCCCATCCTCCTGAGCAAGCAGAGCTGACATCACATGCAAAGGCTCGATAAACTGATTATCGCGTCCTACTGCAAGAGATTGAGCATCCGCAAGTGCTTCTTGAAATTTAGCAGTAAATCTGTCTAAACGCATTTGTGACACCTCTTATTTCAAGTTATTTTTCATCTCTTCATAAAAAATGGGGACAAAAAAATGTTTTTAAAGATGATATGCGATATTTAACCTAACGGCACAGAACTCTCGCACCCTGTAGGCATAAGAAAAAATGGTATTTTTTGAAAAAAGTCAATAATTCAAAAAAAAGCATCTGTTTGCAGAATACTGCACGACAATACATGATCGTCTGCAGCATGATAAGTAAGCATAATTTTGATCATGGGCATCATGCATTACTGCGCAAATACTCCTGCAAGACTTGACAGGAGACTTGGTTTCAGTGCTTAGACGCAGGAACTGTTTCACGTGAGACTTGCTATTTAATAAAGGCTACAACGGCACATAAAACCACATTTAGTCAACTTGCATGAACCTAAAGGCAATTTCTGCTTACATATAGCCATACACAAAGACGCTAAGGAATTCTCAAAAGTGGCTTTAAAACAGGCTGCAGCAAATTAGAGCAAAAGGTCAGTGCATGTAACGCAAAGCTCTTTAGACGTTGTTATTCGTCCGCATATTAGCACATCCTCGCTTTCCTAGTTGGGATTTGTTGACTGCAGCACGAACTCTATGCGGAAAATGATATTTACAGAAACCAGATCTGTTTTATGCTTTAATCTATAGCCACAATTGTCGCTAGTCGTCCGGTGACATGATTTTTACGATATGAATAAAAATCCTCATATGAAGCCATGGTATCAATTCCGCAGTCGGTTACTTTGTTTATCTTAAGCCTTCTTAATACCAGCTGACACAAAAGAGGAAGTGAACATAAGAATTTGCCATCTAACTTAGGTTGAAAGGCCTGTGCGTATTCAGGGAATTGTGAGATAAAGATGTCTTTGACTTCAGGACCAATTTCAAAACTTAGAGGGCCGATGCGTGGACCGATAAAAGCACATATTTCCCCTGAAGTATATTTTTCCATAAGATGGACGGCATTTTCGATAATACCTCCGGCAATACCACGCCACCCACAGTGTACCGCTGCTACCACATAAGGCTGTGAACTGCAGAGTAGCAAAGGCAGACAGTCAGCAGTAAGTACCGCTAAACCGAGGCCTCTGTCAGTTGTGACAATACCATCAGCTTCAACTCCAAGAAAAGGGGACTTGCATTCATCAACTGCTAGTTTCTGATCATTTGGTGGAATATAGCAAGATTTGTCAACTAGAACCACTTTGCTAGAGTGTACCTGATTCATATAAACCACAGGAAACCCAATTTTTTCTTCAACATAAGCCCGATTTTTAATTACCGCATATGCATCATCCTGTACATGCAATCCAAGATTAAAAGAAGCATAGGCACCACTGGAGAAACCGCCATGTCTTGTGGTATAGGCCACAGTAACATTTCTAAAACAGTCACAAAAAGTAATAGGTTCGTGCACTCTATTCTCTCCTTATACACGCAAATTTCCTCAAAACAGGCATCAGTGCATTAGTTCAGCATTAACATGAGCATCCTCACGCAACGCCTCAATAAGTTTTGTAAAATCATCTGGAAGTGGCGCATCAAATGAAAGAAATTGATTACTTATAGGATGCACAAATTCAATATGCGCTGCATGTAGGGCCTGATATCGAAATTCTCTGAGAGTGGCAATCAAATCCTCACTGGCGCCCTTGAGAATTCTTAGGCGTTTAAAACCGTATACCCCGTCGCCTAAAAGAGGATGGTCGATTGAGGCCATATGCACTCTTATCTGGTGGGTTCTACCGGTTTCAAGACGTAACCTTAAAAGGGTGTGATCCCGAAAATGTTCCATAACACGATAATGTGTCACCGCCTCACGACCGCTACCCTCTGGAACCACTGCCATTTTCACCCGGTTGTACGGATCACGATTTATAGGTTTATCAATTACGCCGCCAGCTGTCACTATGCCTTCACAGATAGCCTCATATTCTCTTACCACCTCGTGTTTACTTATCATACGTACAAGTCTAATCTGTGCATATTTGCTAAGAGCAATCACCATAAGTCCAGAGGTATCCTTATCAAGACGATGAACAATACCCGCCCGATCAAGATTTTTAGTTTGTGGATAATGAAAAAGCAAGGCATTCATCAAAGTACCGGAAGCAACACCTGCACCTGGATGCACAACAAGACCGACCGGTTTATTAATAACCAAAATCTCATCATCTTTGTATACGACCTCAAGCGGTATATCCTCTGGAATTGCTTCTATAACCGCTTCCTCTTCGACTTCGACGCTGATTTGCTGCCCCACACTTACCTTAAAACTTGGCTTTTTTATACATTCATCATCTACAAATACCTTTGCATCTTTAATGTATAGAGTAATTGTGCTCCGAGAAATTCCATCATCCAGGGCTGCAAGTACAGCATCTAATCTTTTTCCATGCAGGTCATCTGTGACCACATAATTTTTTTTGTAAGACATTTTATTCAGTTGACTGCTCTAGGTAAAACATACTCATGTATTAAATATTTGCCAAAATAATTGATAAATAATTGGCAAAACCAATTTAGGTTTAGGGCGAATTTTTTATGAAATTTACGAAAATAAACGCTAATTCTTGAATTACAGTTTGTAACACAATAAGATACCATATACAATATTAAGAATAAATTCGTAATTTCATAACGAGGCCAGCATTGATGTTAAAAAAATTTCTATTACCGCTGATTCTTGCATGCTCTGTTTCTCTTTTGGGGTGTACCAATGAAAAGATAGATAAGGATACTGTACCAGATTTATCTCAGCAGACACTTTATGCTAAAGCAAAACAGTTAGCAGCAGCCGGTGACTATAAAAAGGCATCAGAGTATCTTGAGGCATTAGATTCCCGTTATCCATTTGGTGAATTAACCGATCAGGTGCAGATGGATATAATTTATGTCAACTATAAATCAAGAAAGGCTCCAGAGACTACTGCAGCCATTGAACGATTCTTAAGATTAAATCCTAACTCTCTTTATGCTGACTACGTCATGTATATGAAAGGACTCAATGAGATGCAGAAACACGGCAATATCATTCAGGATTTCCTTGGATTTGACAGAAGTCAAAAGGATCCTCAGTCCTACTATGATGCCTATCGCGCCTTTTATCAGTTAGTAAAAACCTACCCATATTCTCCTTATGCCAAGGATGCATATCTGCGCATGGTATACATTAAATCACAGTTGGCAAAAAGAGAATGGGCTATTGCCAACTACTATCAGGAAAGAGGTGCCTATATTTCTGCAATCCGTCACTGTCAGAGCATAATCTACACTTTCTATGATTCTGAATACTGTGAAGATGCATATAAACTTATGGAAAAGGATTACAAAATCCTAGGTTTAACACTTCCAGCAGCCAATGCTGCAAAAGTCATGGCAGCCTCAACTTTTGAACACTAATCATAAATGGTAATACTAAAAAAAGAGATCAGCTGAGATCTCTTTTTTTATGTCAAAACATATAGATATTGATGACAGACTTTGTTTATAAACCTCCACAAAATCCATATCTTAAGATTGTGTACAAGGATGAATATCTTATGGTACTCAATAAACCAGGAGGCTTACTTAGCGTTCCTGGTCGACTTCCCATCCATCACGACAGTTTAATTACAAGAGTAAGAAACAGCTATGGCTACGCGGAGGCCGTACATCGCTTAGATATGGATACCTCTGGGCTTTTAGTTGTATCTTTAAGCAGGGAAGCCACATCAGCACTTGGAAAAATGTTTATCCAAAAACAAATTTGCAAACAATATCTGGCATTAGTTAGAGGAGATACCGCACAGGAAGGAGCATTATCATATCCCATACGTTGTGATTTACTGCATCGACCATTACAGGTTGTCGATTACATGCAAGGGAAAAAAGCACTCACAAGATTTACCAAACTCCCCCTGCAAGACTTTCTAATCAATTCTTTTAAGCAAAAACTTGCATCAACTAAAATAAGTCTAGTAAGTTTGATCCCTGTTACAGGACGCTCTCATCAGCTAAGAATACATATGCAAAATTACGGTACCCCAATTTTAGGGGACAGATTTTATGGAAAAGACCATATCCAAGATATAAACTGCGATCTTTGTCTGCATGCAGCATTTTTAGCATTTACTCACCCTTTCACCAATGAGCGGCTTTGCTTTAAAAGCACACCTTTCTTTTTAAAAGAATTTCCATTTTAAATATAGGCTAGCAAAAAAAATGATGATAAAAATAGAAAAAAGAATGGCGCACTTGAAGGGATTCGAACCCCTGACCGATCGGTTCGTAGCCGATTACTCTATCCAGCTGAGCTACAAGTGCAACCTACAATCAATGGCGGATAGAGAGGGATTCGAACCCTCGATACAACCCTTATAGTCGTATGCTCCCTTAGCAGGGGAGTACCTTCAGCCTCTCGGTCATCTATCCGCTAAAATTTAGCGTTGAATAGTATCTGATTTTTAGAAACTTTTGTCAAGCATTTTTTGTGTTACCCAGCATCATCAGACTTGGGTGTATCTTTCTTTTCCGACAAATATTTATCGCGTTTGATTTCTACATCTGCTGGTGCTTCAATGCCTAGACGCACTTTCCCCTTTTTGACATCAATAATGTTAATCGTTATGCTGTCTCCAAGCCTAAGTTTGTCTCCTGTTTTCTGAGAAAGCACCAGCATAGCAGTTACACTCTCTCTTCGATAATCGTCTTCACTGAAGATATAGCCTTATCTAGACCTTCTGGTTTACTACCTCCGGCTTGGGCCATATCTGGACGGCCGCCACCCTTTCCTCCGACATAAACAGCCACCTCAGAAATAAGTGTCCCCGCCTTAAGTTTATCATGCAAGTCTTGTGAAACAGCCGCAATCAGACTGACCTTACCTTCAACTTCTGACCCGAGCACAATCACATAAGTCTTAAGACGGCATTTAAGATTATCTATAGCTACTCTCAGTTCCTTAGCAGTATAATCGCTGATCTTGGCACTTATCACATCAACACCGTTTACTTTATAGATACTGCCTAAAAGAGCATTGCTTTCAAGACAGACAATCTTCTCTTTTAGACTCTCGTTTAGTTTTTCAAGGTTACGCAACTGTTCTAAAAGACTTTCAGTCTTGTTGTTAAGGCTTACATTCGCACCTACTTTTAAGAGATTTCGAGTCGAATTTACATCACCCAAAACATTATCAAGATACTCTATAGCAGCAGTACCTACCAATGCCTCAATACGACGGATGCCAGAAGCAATAGATTCATCAGAGAGCAGAACAAAGGCCCCGATATCACCAGTACTTACAGTGTGAGTACCGCCACACAGTTCCTTTGAGAAATCACCCATCGATACAACACGAACCTTATCTTCATATTTCTCGTCAAACAGAGCAATAGCACCAGAGTGTTTGGCTTCATCTAGATCCATGATCTGTGTTGTGACCTTTAGGTTTTTCTGAATATTCTCATTTACAAGATCTGATACCTGTTTTTTCTGCTCTGCACTTAGAGGTTCAGCATGGGAATAGTCAAATCTCAGTCTGTCAGCAGCCACAAAAGAGCCTTTCTGAGCCACACTGTCACCAAGTACTTTACGTAAAGCAGCATCTAGAAGATGCGTTGCCGAATGATGTTTGGCAATCTGAGCTCGATTACCTTCATCTACCGAAGCGACAACCGTATCGCCCTTTGTAAACTGACCAATATCAACTCTACCAAGATGAATTGTAGCCTTAGCCACATGTTTGGTATCTTCGACAATAAAACGGGCCTTGTCACCTATAGTCAACACCCCTTTATCACCAATCTGACCACCCATTTCACCATAGAAGGAGGTTTTTTCAAGAACAATAATCGCCTTCTCGTCGGTGAAGACACTCTCAACTTCAGCACCATCCTTGAAGATATGAGTAATTGGGCTTTCCGTAGTTAATGAATCATAACCAGTAAAAACAGTGTTTTCGCTGATCTTAAGTTCTTTGTTGTAATCAATACCAAAAGTAGAGGCTGATTTGGCACGAGCCTTCTGTTCAGCCATACAAGCATCAAAACCTGACATATCAACATGGAAACCACGATCGCGCACCACATCCTGCGTTAAATCTGCAGGGAAACCATAAGTATCATAAAGTCTAAAAGCGATCTCACCAGGAATAACCTTGCCATCTCCTAATTTTGAAAGTTCACTCTCAAGAAGAGTCAAACCTCTATCTAGAGTATTTAAGAACTGTTCTTCTTCCTTTTTGAGTGTTCTTTCAATAAGTGACTGCTGTTCCTTAAGTTCAGGATAGGCATTTCCCATAAGTTCAACCAGTTTGTCCACAAGCTTATAGAAGAATACATCCTTAGCACCAAGCAGTCTGCCGTGTCTTACTGCTCTTCTGATAATACGTCTTAACACATAGCCGCGTCCTTCGTTAGATGGAAGAACACCATCTGCAATCAGGAAGGAACAGGAACGGATATGATCTGAAATTACGCGCAGGGATTTTGACTGCAGATCATTCACTCCTAAAACCTGTGCGGCGGCTTTTTCAAGAGACACAAACAGATCGATTTCATAATTAGAGTGCACGCCCTGAAGAACGGCAGCAATACGCTCTAGGCCAAGACCATTATCAATCATTGGCTTTGCCAGTTTTTCAAAGGTTCCGTCTATCTTGCGGTTATACTGCATAAACACAATATTCCAAATTTCGATAAAACGGTCCCCGTCCTCATCGGGAGAGCCTGGAGGGCCACCCTGAACATCCTCACCATGGTCATAGAAAATTTCTGAACAAGGACCGCAAGGACCGGTATCGCCCATCTGCCAGAAATTGTCTGACTCATAAAGACCGCCCTTGTTATCGCCGATGCGGACAATCTTGTGCTCTGGGATTTTGACTATGTTTTTCCAGATGTCATAAGCCTCATCATCCTTGTCATAGACTGTCACCATGAGTGACTCTTTAGGAAGCATATATACTTCTGTCAGCAATTCCCAGGCAAATGTAATGGCTTCTTTCTTAAAATAATCACCAAAGCTAAAATTGCCCAACATTTCAAAGAAAGTATGATGACGGGCGGTATAGCCCACATTGTCAAGATCATTCTGCTTACCACCTGCACGTACGCATTTTTGTGCTGTAGTAGCTCTCAAATAATCCCTTTTCTCTTTTCCAAGGTAGATATCCTTGAACTGATTCATGCCGGCATTGGTAAAAAGTAGAGTTGAATCGTTGTATGGAACAAGTGAACTTGAACGAACAATTGTATGTCCGTTTTTTTGGAAATAATTTAAATACGCAGCACGTATTTCATCAGTTGTCATGTACATTATTTGTGTCCTAAAAGAGAAATTTGCAATGGGTGAATTATACCTTTTTTTTACGCTAAATTCAGCAATCAAAGAAGAATGGATCTTGTCTTTAACTTGGCTATTCCTTGAGGCACTAGCCTTTTGGCAAGACCTGATTAAGGATTAAGGTTACGGCAAATAAAATAGAGGGTACAGCGGATTATGATCTGTATTTAGCCTTGTAATCATAACACTTCTGAAGTTTTTCAATGAAAATAACAGGACCATGGAAGTACTTAATCGTCAGGAAAATAAAGTTTTAAGGAATGTCCTGTTAATAATCTATTCTAAGTCATGTTTTGGTAAAAAAGCTTTGAAAACATCGAGATTTTAATATAAGACATTTTCATCAAATTCATCTGATGGATCGTCAAAATTGTACCGGATAGACAAAACTTCATCAAAAAACTTATAGAATGCCAGTTTAGCCTTCAAGGCTGAATTCTGAGTTATTTCACAGTTACCAGCATCTACAGGCTTATGCAATAGTTCTGTCAATCTCATAAAGTTATCTATAGAATCGCATACAATCTGACCATGATCCCAATCAATTCGCAATTTCTTTCCGTTTTTCATGCCTACACAGGTGATATAGGTACTTTCTTTATACTCTTTCATTTGATAACTCCTAGATTGCTGCCAGAAAACCCTCAATAAAATTAAACAGCTCCCTTCAATTTTCTCAAAGGATTTGAGAACAGAAAGTTACCTTCTTTAAGTTATGAATTTTTCCCAAGCCACTCATCTATTAGGGTCTTATAGTTATCCTTTTGCATCATCGAAATACTCACAGCACTTCCAAAAACAATCTGCTGGAACTGATTTTTTATTTCTGTCACGGACTGACTGTTAGGAGACCCCCCTGTGGTACTGAAGATGCTAATCCTCTTTCCTGCCAATTCCTTTTCATGCATTTTAAGATAAGCAACGATCTCATTCGGCATACCATTTAGCCAGACAGGATAGCCTAGATAAATTTGATCATATGAGTCTAAATTGTCCTTATCTGCTTTTATACTGACCGCTCTTGCCCCTGATAACTGCTCTTGAAATACATTTATCGCCGCATTAATCTTATTAGGGTAAGTTTCCATAGTTTCAATTCTCAGAAGATCAGATTTTGTCTTCTCAGCTACATATTGCGCTACGGTATGCGTATTGAAATCAGGCCTTGTGGCTGCTGTTGATGCATCAACAGCTCCTAAATCAAGAGTATCCAAAGAAAAGAAAACTACACAGGATTTAGCATAAACACTTGAGAAGAAGAGCTCTATGAGCACCAAAGACAGTACAACATATTTTTTCATGAAACAACTCTCTAAAATACCATCACAGAAAAATCTAACAAAAGAACTTTTTATCTTATATGGTTTTCAAGAAGCCACTGGTCTATCATCTTATCTACATCTCTACCACCTGAATAGGATACCTCAAACAATGAGCCATAATTGGAGGACAAAGAAAGTTTCATCAAATCAGATGCGCTTTGCTGCAGATGTCCGCCGCCACCGGAACTGAATAGCATAATTTTTTTGTCAGAAAGATCAAAAGCCTTAAGAAAAGAGGCAATCGGTCTTGGAATTGAAGCCCACCACAAAGGATAACCAATGTAGATGATTTCATACTTATCGAGATTTTCAGGAAGATTTATGACCATCGGATAAGTGCGGTTAAACTGATCTTTCCAGGCCTGTACAAGTACCTCAGAGTAATTCTCAGAATAACTTTTTTCGGGAGATAGTTTCAGTTCAAGAAGGTCTGAACCTGTTTTTTCAGCAATAATAGATGCAAGATTCTTGGTATTTCCTGACCAAGAAAAATAGACCACAAGCCCCTTTCCTTTTTTTTCAGAAGGGTATTGAAGAGTGGTAATAGGCTCATCATTCTTCATGCCATCAGCGTTACGGGCCAAACGCATGCCAACCGACATTCTCTTTAAATAAAAAGGCAGGATCCCTCTGTATGAGGAGCGAATGTGTTTGGCAAAATCATTGTATCCTCCTCCACGATAAATCTTATAAACGCCTCCAGCAGTATTATTATGACTATCAGGAGGTGCGTCATAAGCGCCATAATAGGTATCGTAGACCCATTCACAAACATTACCATGCATGTTGTACAGGCCATAGGCGTTGGGTTTGAAAACATTCACAGGGAGTGTTTGCTGACGGTATACTCCAGGCTGAACTGCAAGCCTGTCTGGATTAAAATAGTTTGGTTCAATATCATAAGGATAATGCCCACAGTAATTTGCATCTTCTGCACTTATTGAATAACCAAGGTTATAATTACTGTCAGTACCGGCGCGACATGCATATTCCCACTCCGCTTCAGATGGAAGTCTGTAACCATTGGCTTCAGAATTAACGACTACTTCTTTATCTGAAACAGTGTAAACTGCAGCAAGCCCCTCTTTTTTACTTAACTCATTACAGAAATTTATCGCATCAATCCAAGTTATATTTTCTACGGGAAGTGTACTTCCTCGGTGTAAACTTGGATTATTCCCCATTATTTCCTCATAAATGTCCTGAGACACCTCGTATTTCCCAATGAAAAAATCTGAAATATTGACCTGATGCTGTCCTTCATCCTCACCCCTCCATTTGGTATCAGATGAGGAGCCCATTGTATATGCGCCACCTTTTATTAAAACAAGATCGACATTTGCTCCCATGGACAAAAAAGGAAAAAAACCAAATAAACAGAGCAGTCTTTTCATAAGAGTCACCCCAAAGCTATTGCTTGAAATTCAGCGACTGCAACCAGTCAGTAACGGTTTTCTCGTCAACACCAGATGAAAATCTAATTCCTTTTTGCCAATCGCCAGTTTTAGCCATCGATGCTAAAAGCTCTCCGCTTTGTCCTAAAGGAGACGAAAATGAAGTTGCCACAGGGATTACTTTTTTTCCGGTGAAATCGTTATGCTTTACAAAATCATCCACAGGCCAAGCGGCAATTCCCCACCAAATTGGATAAGCCACAAAAACAGTATCGTATGCATTAAAATTTTCCACTGAATTCTTTACTAGTTTTACTTCGCGATTTGGATCATTATGCTCTTTACTGACACGACTGTCTGATTTATTGTAGTCTAAGTCATCAGACGAATATGGAACTGCGGGAACAAGTTCAAACGTATCGCCCTTTACATATGCTGCAATCATATTGGCTACACTTTTGGTATATCCAGTGGCAGAATAATAAACTACCAAACTTTTTGCCTGAGCACAGGTCACGGCAGAACCTACTGCTACAGCAGCAAACACAATCATTTTATTTAACAGTCTCATTTTAGTTCTCCTAACTATCAGATTTATTTAAAAACAATGGCAAGGTACTGCCGATTATCCTGATATGACAGCAAAATTTATAACTTTGTCTTCATGCCCTCGCAGAATTCAGTCACTGCAAAAAAACGGGGCATATACCGATATTTTCGCTAGAATAAGCCTTTTATACGATTACTTTGTGCAGGAACTGATTTTTTAGCCTAGACCGCTCTTTTCTGCTTTCTTAATAATAAAAGACTGAGAATATTATATGTACTTACGGTAACGGCATTGTATATTCTGCCTGATTATCTGCATATCGATCCTCTTTTTGCTCTTACTGATTTATTTGTACAGCATTTGCAAACTTTTCAGAATCAAAAAAAGAACGTAAACAGAATCAGTTATCTTTAAGTTTAGTGACACTCTTGTGTTATATCAAATACTTTATATGTATCATTCTGCTATGCCTTTTAGGCATTTTATATATTCAATGAATTTGAGCGTAGCATTTGCGAATGGGGCACTGTTTTTCCAGGCAATAACCGTCTGAAGGTTTAGTGCGGGCTCAAGAGGTCGCGCCTGAAGTATCGTACTGTCAAAGTATTTTTCGACACCAGAGACGACAATAGGATATCCAAAACCTTCCTTGGCGATGATAGCCGCATTCGATGAAAGATTTGACGTAAAAGCAACTTTTAAGGAATCAATATTTTTTCCAAACCAATGACCAAGAGCACTCTGAATATTTAGCCTATAGGGAAGGATCAAGGGGAGATCTTCAAGATCATGCCTTGTTAAATTCCTTTTTTGAGTAAGAGGATCATCAGCACGCATCAGCACCACCATCTTTTCAGGATTGCGGATCATGACATAGCCATATTTTTCAAGCTCAAAAGGTTCAAGCAATACTCCTATATCAATAAGCCCTCTCTCCATCCGTGATTTAATTATATCTGCAGTACTTGTATAGATCTCAAATTTCACTTTAGGATATTTCTGCTGAAAAGATCCGCATATTCTAGCGATGGATTCCATAGCATTGATTTCACCTATACCAATGCTGACACTTCCTGCTAATTCTTTATTCTGTAACGGCAGCTCCTCTAAAGTTCTCTTCACCAAATCGTTTATTTCAGCCGCTCTTTTCATGAGAAGGTAGCCTTCATTTGTTAAGGAGATTTTTTTTGAACCTCTTACAAAAAGAGTTACTCCCGTTTCCTCTTCAAGATCATGCATCTGTCTTGAAAGAGTAGGTTGTGTTATATGAAGAATCTTTGCCGCCTTAGTAATGCTTTGTTCTTTGGCAACTACCAGAAAATATTTTAAAACACGAATTTCCATTATTTTCTGCCTAATCCACCATAAATTAAACTGCAAGAAAGAATAATTAAAAAAAGCAGGAACAAAAAATATTAACCTTGTTTCAACATAGGTTAATTTCTTGAGAAAAGAGGAAAGATTTATACGCACTGTCCATTTACCTGCTCCCCAAAAGCATACTTTAAACGATGAAGAGTACGGAGTTTAAGACTTTTAAAGAACCAATAAGTCATCACTTAAGAATTTTGATAAAGCACTTACACAGGTATCATTACTAAACCCTCTTCTTGCAAGATGAGATAGTATTTTC
>CACYBT010000191.1 GCA_902772715.1 uncultured Succinivibrio sp. | reverse complement strand
CGTACTTTGCTACAGGCTCTTGGCAAAGAACGCTGCAGCTTTTTTTAGGAATTCATTTTCTGCTTTAGCCTTTGCTAATTCTTTCTTCAGTCTGATGATTTCCTCTGCCTCAGAACGTTCTTCACTGGTCATACGACTCTTGGCTTTAGAACACCATTTACTTAAGGTCTGAGGATGTATTCCTAATTCCTTTGCTACCTGAGCTTGAGTAACACCTGAATTTACTCTTTCGATAGCTGTCTTAATGTATGTTTCTGAATAACAGATTTTCTTAGCCATTTTTTTTCCCTCTTACGATATTTTAATATAAGGGGATAAAATATTCCTCTAACTGATCCTTAGTTCATTAGACATTTTTTGATCCACAAATGTTGTTAAATTATCTTAATTTTAAGAAAGTTACTTCATATGCTTTACATGACCTTAGTTCAGGAAGATAAGTAAGAACATCAAAAGCATCCCCGCTGAAACTCTGATACACATCAAGGCCTCTATCAAGACTGATTTTCCAGCCTGTATCAGTTTCGATATGCCTTGCATGTATGGTTCTGGCTTCATCATATTCCCAGTTAAATATGACTCCAAAGTGCGCAAGCGAGTCTTTCATTTTTATAAAGTTTTCTTCCTGTTTGTCACCTTTGATTTCATCCTGAATAGTTACAAGATGAACCTCTGTCTCTTCAGAAGGGTAGTTTATCTTTATAACAGAAACTAAAAACTCCATTAGGTTCCTCTGCTGGAAAAAGTTTCTGATATAAGGATCAGTAATTGATAGTTTCTTGGCTCCTTTAAGATAAGGCAACACAAGTTCGTTAAAGGAACAGCCTTTTTGGTTTTCTTTGATTTCTTTATGACCTTCTTCTAAAGACTTATCTGTAACTTCTTTGTTAGGAACTACTGTAGTCCGGCAAACCTGTGTAATATTATGCTGTTTAGTAGTTTGTGAGGAGCCATTTGTAGTAGCCAATCCATAATAAATATCGGCAAATTCTATTTCTTCAAGGGTCTTTACCGGTATTTCTTTGTTTGATTCACTATTTTTAAAGAACACAAAGTTGGTTTTATCAAAGGTGGAATCAATTCTTAGAAGCTGATCTTTAACCCGTTTTCTGCCTTCCATGGCAATTGTTAAAAGTTCTTTAACTTCATCCTCTGTGGCATCATGATTAGGAAAGATAATTTTCATAAGGCCCGAGAAAGTCTTTTTAATACCATCCTTATCCCGGGTTGAAATTGCATCACCTAAAGTAAAGTATTGGTTAAAATCAGAAGAGTAATCATCGTTTCTAATGGCTCTTAGGATTTCTGCAAGGTAATCAACCACAAAGCCATACCCATTAGTGAACATTTCAGAACGCAAATTTTCAACTTCCCAGCCAGGATTAAAACAATGAATTCGGTCTAAGAAAGCAGAATCATGATATTTATCAGGTAAATCAGCAAATAAATCTGAAGTTTTCAGCATATATGGTACGGTATGAGAGGTATTGCCAACAAACACCATAGATGCTTCTGCCCCTGTGGTCTGAGTACCTCGTGAGAAGGTTTTATTGGCCATGTAATTTTTCATAATATCTACAAGGGCTTTATCAATCTTTTTCTGATTACCGGCAAATTCATCAAAAGCCACACAGTCCCAGTAACCAACTAGACCAATCTTACCATTGCTGTTATTTACAAAAAGTTTAGGGACAGTTACCTCTCCGCCTGAAAGCAGCATACCGTGAGGAGAAAATTCTGAATAGATATGGGATTTACCGGTACCCTTTGGCCCCAACTCCATAAGGTTATAGTTACGTTCACAAAAAGGAATCAAACGAATCAGTTGTATAAACTTGTTTCTTCTTGAAAAGACCTCTGGATTTAAGCCCATACTCTGCAGGATAAAGTCAATCCACTCATCCATGGAAAAATTCTTTCTGCCTTCTTTGTAGCCTTCTACATCAGAACGAGCCATCTGAATTGGCTTTAATGAGGTTAGTAACCAAGGAACAACTTTTGGATCTTCAACATGGTAGTATTCAACTTCGGCAATACACCAAATTCCCGACACCAGAAGTTTAGGGTTCTTCTTAATAGTCTCGGAACCTACAATAACCTTGTTTATGCCAAGGTTAAAGAATGATGCCTCATAGGTATCATCTTTTTCATTGAGGGTAACACTGATTTTATCAATAACCTTTTGTCGACCAATTTCCTTGATATTAGATCTGACAAGTTCCGCCTCATTTTTATGTACATAATGCTGGCTTAAGATATCCTTTACTGACTGAATCCCAGATTGAATACTGTCTTCATCTGAGGTAGTACAGTACTGACCGAGCAAATATTCAAGTACATAGGAAGGTACAATGGCATTACCACGGATCTCTTTTACAAGATCTTTTCTGACCACACATCCTGCAAACACCTGGTTTATTTTTTGATCTAATGCGGATAATTCAGACATTTTTTCTCCTTAAAAGTCTCGGCCAAAGAAGTTCTGTCTAATAGAGAAAGTTATTTCATCATATGGGGCATACTGGTCTGTATTTTCTACACGTGTAGTTAATTTCAGGAGCACACTTCCTGAGTCAATGCCGGTAGAGAGTTTAAACTGGCGCTTCTGCTCGCGTTCTTCAACATTGGTTGTCTCTCTGTTGAATTCCAGATCTTCAATATTAGAAACAGGTATGCCATCTCTGTAGAACCCGGCTCTAATTGAAATGCCCTTAACCTTATCTTCAACCGGCTGCTCCTGATAGAAGGTAATTACAATTTGCCCTGAGGTAATGATCCTCTCTTGTGAAATCACTTTTACTTTAACTAAAGTTACATCATCCCTGCGCTTTTTATTAACGTGGATAACCGGAATCACAGTCTCTTGAAGAGTGGCGCCACCGTGAATATAGCGACCATTCTGGCCTTGCTTGCGAATACGCTGAATAGCCTTAGGAATAAGAACAGAAAGTTCACCAAAAAGACCTAACTCCTTAGCCTCGAATGAGTGAAAATCTGTATTTTCGGGATCCATTTCTCCCTTTATAGAAACAAATCTTCTGTCTATCTGATATTTTTCACCAGTTACAAAAGGTTCATCCACAAAATCCACGTTCTTATCTAACTTTTGATCCTGATAAATAAAACCATGATCGGCAGTAATCATGATATTGTTGGCATTACCTGAGGATAATTTTGTAACCAGCAACATTAACTCTTCTAGACAGTTTTGGGATTTATCAAACAGATGTTCTTCATCATGTTCACCGGTTGTATCAACCACATCATGATATACATAGATTATTTCGTGTGCTGCAATAAGCTCTTTTACATCTTTGTTTTTATATTTTGAGGACAATAACTCCTCGGCATTGATACAGATCGAGGTGTGTCCGTACTTTGCAAGAATTTTTTTTCGGTTTTCGATTCCGCTTGCTAATATGCCATCAACTAAAGCAGTATTATCTGATTTTAACTCTATAGAACTATTAGGAAGCAGAGCAGCCATTCCTAACTGTGTAAAACTTGGCAAGACTGATACCATAGGTTCAATTACCGCAGAGAAACGATTATTCTTACTAATCAGCCTCGTTAATTCCTCACCTAACTCATAACGCAGCGCATCAGAGATAATCACTACTACTTTGTTATTTCTTTTGATAAATGGCTCAACATAGTTGCTAAAGAACTTAGGCTGATAGGTGATTTTTTTGAAATTACCCCAATTTTTATCGCCCTGTATGGCAACAGAGAATTTCTGTCCCAAAGGACGTAAAAAATCATTGGTGTAAAGATTATCCATGGTTACTTTCAAATCAGAGAACAGATCATTGTTTTTATTGCTTCGACAGTAAAAGTTGAACTTTCTGTACTGCTGATCAACCTCATACCAGCTCTCCCGATATTTATTGACTGCATCTTCAATATTCTCAAGATTTAGATTAACTTTTTTGATAAGCATCTTAAATTTAGTGGCGGCGTAGGCTGTTTCGTAGCAGTCAGAATACTCCTTCCACCAGGTTTTAGTGCAGCGGATATCAATAATACGTCGTACATCAAGATCATTGATTAAATCATTGCTGATCTCTTGCGCTAGTTTAACTAAAATCATTTCATCGATATTTCTGAAATAATCAATCTGCTTTAAAGTGTCAAAATCAAGTTTATCAAAGGTTAGCTGCAAATTGAGATCAGACGATGCTTTCTCAGTCCATTCGTTAAAGTTTTCACCATAGTTTTTACTATCCTGCCAGTTGCCAAGAAACATGGAAACTTCATTGGATAGTTCAGAGGGTTCACCTAACTGTTTATTAAGGCTATCGCTAAATAACTTAAGGACAAAATCATGTAAAGACAGGGTAGAGGAATGATAGTTAAAATGCTTGTCCAACAGACTTAATAATTCCGTCTGCATTTCAACACAGACCTCATGAGGGGTACACGTTGTGTCTTTTAATATTTTCCTGTAAGCATCCTTAAGCAGGGACTGCAGAATAGTGTAAAAGGTATCTGCCTTTTTTAAAGGAGACATGATCCCAATTATTTTCAAATCAATTGATTTGAGAATTTCTTCTGAAGATAAACCGTTAATGGCAGCAGCAAGTTTGTCTCGATATTCCTTTTTGTTAAAGAAATTTTCATGCTGCTTTATATATGATGAGAACCTAGGATCTAAACCAATTTCCGCGCAGCGCAACGTGTCCTGCTCAGCCACAAATTTATAAGAGGCTAACTGCACATCTAACAGCCAGTTGTCCTTGGGTTCTGGCTCTCCTAATGGCCGATAGATTAAAAACTTCTTGTCCTTTTCTTCAACAAGAATACGATATTTAACCGAAAACTCATTGTTATCAAGTTTGATTTTAGTAACCTCAGGCAGTTCTAAAGATTCAAATTCATCAATGAGTTTTTCTTTATCGTCATCCCAGAATACTATGCGGTATTTAGTAAATGCACTTTCAAGGGTCTGAATAATTCGTGAACTAGTCATTTTTTACCTTTAGATTTGTCTTATTATTTTATTAACCATGATCCAAAACGCTTTCCGTCTTTACGTTCAATGATTTTTTTGTCTGTCAGGTGTTTGATAACACGTTTGACAGTACGTAGGGAGACATTGTGTTTTTGAGCTAGGCTTGCTTGTGTTATTGATGGGTTTTCCTTAATGGCTTTTAAAATGTTTTCTTCCAAAGTGCCATCCAAAGTGCCAT
>CACYBT010000190.1 GCA_902772715.1 uncultured Succinivibrio sp. | reverse complement strand
TATCTCGATGTTCTAGAATTTATTCATTTGGGTTTTGGGGGACTTACTTAAGTATAGGTGATAATTTTAGGGTATTTTCACTACTTTTAAGAAGTGTGATATAGATCACAGAAATTATATAAAAAGCTCTCTATTTTTATGAATAAACAGGAAGAAGATCTTTTTATAGATTAGCTTTAAAGGTCATATTGGTGAGGAAACAAAATATTTTTTCCCATATACGTAGAAAGGCCAGAAATATTTAGTTTTTTTTAATGTCGGAAACCCGATTTGCTGTTGAAAGGGGGCTTTCACAATGAATACAAAATTAAAATCCATATCCTTTAACATCAGTCCTAAAAACGAAAAAGGGGAAGATTATTTTTCTTCTTATTCCGTTTATGATTTTTCGTTCAACGAAGGAATTTCCGAACTTTACTTTGGAAAAATAAAATTTTATGCCACGCAAGCGCTACAGGCCTCTAAATTACAGGAACAGATTGGAAAACTAATAAGCATCAGTATTGAAATAACCGATAACCTTCGCAGTCCAGGCAATCCTAAAGGCTCATCTACAGACAATCAAGACTATAACTTTAAGAAAACTGTCAATGGCATTATATCTTCTGTCAAATTTCTTGGTAAAACCACGACGGTAACAACCAAGACGTCAAATAAACCTGCCAGCATGTATGAAGTTGAATTCCAATCCCCTTTTGAAATACTCAAAAATAGACACTCGCGCTATCATGACGATTCGTATGGAAAACTTCAGGATAAACTGGAAAAAATTTTTACTACTCCTCAGAAAATAGTCTATGGAGATGACATCGACACGAGTTCTCCTCTGACTGTCAAATTTGAACTGCTTGATTCTCAAGATAAACAAGCCTTCTCGGCACTGCCTGATAATGTCTGCATCCAGATCGGATCCTACAGTCCGTTTTATGCCTTTAGTAAAATAATTACTGACTTTGGCTTAAATTATAATATTCTTCACGAGGACAAAGGCGGAGAAAAGTCTTTAAAGGTATATTTAAGTAAAGGCTATGGTGTCAATAAAGGCATGGCGGTTGAAAATGATTACTTAGATAAGGCCAATGCCGATAAACTAAACTATGATAATGCCATCAACTGCGACTTGTCAGACAGCGGTACGCCGATCATTTCAAAATTTACCATAGATGTAAATCCCAATAATATCGCCACTGCCAATAATAAAGATTTTCTTATTTACGCTACGACAACCGACAAAATTGCCTTAACCACACAGACAAACTGTAAAACAGAAGCCTTAAAGAACCTTGAAAACAAAAAAGCCAGAGAAAATATTAAGTACCAGCTTGCCGCTTCCCATATCGTCTTTGCTCCAGGCTCAGTAATTAACGCCAACAATTATTCAGAATCAGGGATAACCCTCATTGCAGATCACATCGACCTGCATATCTGCGCCACACCAAATATGCAGCTCTTCAACTGTAGCGAAGAGATTAAACCAAGTATTGAAGAAAATATTTGTGCCTACGAGCTGGTACAGAACAACGAACCGGGCTCATTTACCGCCTATTTAAAAGATGAAGAGAAAATTACCACAAAAAACAGTGATGTTACAGTATATGCCACCCAGAACAACGTATTAGTTCTAGAAGCGGTTGTAACCGATGGAGACGGAAACTATACTGGAGAATGGCAGGCACCTGATGATGATCCTTCCATTAAAGAGCCGCGTGCAGGTTCCATATGTATCTGTGCTGGTGATAATACAGAAAAACCTAGCATGTTTTACGCACTCCCCGCCGGACAGGACAAACCAGTACAGGTGAGAGTAACATCCACAGTAGCCTATAGCGAAATCTTTAATATGCCACGCATTGGACAGAAGGTTTTGCTTTTGTCTGGGAATAATAACTACTATCTGCATAGTTTTCTTTCTCAGAAAGATTCAACAATTACCCAAGAAAGCAACCGGGTAAAAAGAAATAATGCCCTTGCAACCATAAAAGGATTTGCCTCACACAGTCACGGCGCCAGAGTTCATGTATGGAACGCTGCAGATAAGTCAAAAAACATTGGCTTAAAAGGCTATAATGCAGACGAAAGCAAATTTAGGCTGTCTGACATTATTCTTGAGAAAAACACCGATCTTAAAGAGTACATAAAAAATAAAATCAGCGACGGTTCTGAATCCTCAATCGTTGAAGCCTTAATTCTTGAAGATAATACCTATAAATACTATCAGGATTATTCAGGCAGTTCCTCAATTAAGAGCAGCTATCTTGGTGATCTGAAATCCTCCGATTTAAAAGAACTACAGGAAAAGAGCATTAAAAAACGCTGTGAAGCAATAAAAAAACTGCTTATGAAGACCAAAAAAGATGTAGATGATCAGCAAGAGAAACTAAATAAAATTCAGCAGGACATTAACGACAAAACCCGCGAAAAAGATATAGCAAGCGTTGAATTATTATCCCTCTCAGGAGACGAAAAAGCAAAGAAACAAAAAAAGATAGACTCGCTCGTGGAAGAAATCAACTCACTGAAAAAGAAACTTACAAGTGATGACATTAAAAAAGTCAATGATAACTACAATAAGGCACTAAAGGGTCTGGAGGCTGTTACCAACGAGTTCGTAGGTGAGATAGGTATTCCTAATTACTTCTCGGAAACCGTAAATGATGTCTTTAAGATTGACCATGAAGGAAATCTTGAAATCAACTGTCCTAAAGGTACAGTTTCCATTAATGCAAAGAATATAAAGCTGACCTCCTCTAAATCCGCATCTATTACAGGTTCTGGAGACATTACCATGACCTCGCCGGGAAGCATCAAGATGGGATGTTCAGGAACAACCTTCAATATACTCTCTTCGGCAATAAAGGCCAGTGTGATTCCTTTTGCCAATGGCTCTCTTATAAGCTTTGGTTCAACTTTAAATCTAGATGCCTATGAGGGAACTAGCATTAAGGCACCAACCGTAGATATCACGGGGAAATTTGCGGCCTCCCTAAAAGACGGTGTGGGAGCAGGCTTTAAGGTCAGCAAGGGAGTAAGCGGCGTCAGCGGAACTGAGGCAAGTTTAGCCTCCGGCACCTTGCCTTCAGCCACCAAGAGCCTCATCAAGTTTGACATGGATCTTACCAAGGAACTGGCCAATACTATAACAGTAAACGCCAATCCAGATGCTTCCAAGTATGAAAAAGGCATTATCGACGGTGTACTTTTCCCTCTAGCCAATGAGGCCATGGGCTTTTATTTTGGAGATGATATTTTCTCAAAATACAATCAGAAGAGAAAAGACTATAAAGATAATAGAGAGGAAACCAAAAGAGGAATAGAAGCACAGAAAAATAAATCAAAAGAAGCCCAGGCTGAAGCAAAGGATGCAGACAGAAGAACTGTGGCCCGCTTTGTGGTCGACACCTGTGACTTTACCTGCGACGTGCTGGATTTTACCGCCAAAGCAATGGATATCGTTACTGAAATTGCCAAAATGGCCAAAGAGGATAACTGGTTTGAAAGAAAAGGTCTTGTTGGGAAAAATAACGCCCAGGATATCAAGTATTTTTTCGCTAGTCTCAAATATACCTTAAACACCGTTTCCATACATGCCGTAGTGATGGCAAATAAGTGGGGCGTCAAACCGGCTAAGGTTGCCATTAGAGGTGGCGAGGTCAGTATTTTATCAACTACTGAAACCAATGCAGTAATCCAAAAAATGGATAGTAGACCATTGGTATAATCAATCATAGTTAAATTTAGACAGAAAAGGTTTTATTATGGCACTTACAGCAGAAAGCAAACAAAACTTAGAAAGCCTTGGCAAACAGATTGCCTCTAATGCCATGGTTGGAATAGGAATGATTGTTGCGCAAGAACTTATAGAAACATTCGCCACCTCTAACTTCAAGACAAGTGATCCTTCTGGAGATAAACAGTCAAGACCAACAGATGACACTATGGTTCTGGACGAGAAAAAAGCCGAGGGTAATTCAAATGAAGGTTCACTTGCAAAGGATGATGTGAAGGCGCAGGGCGGTGAGGTTGCCGCCTCTCAAACAGAAGCTGAGGCCAATAAGAACCGAGCCAAGGCACTCGAATCTGAGGCCAAGGCTCTGCAGACCAGCGCCGGTGCTACAGAAATTGCAACCAAAGCCCTCAAGGTAAACTAAATACATACGGAGTAAAAATTCAACATGCCAAACGTCTCAAATCAGCTGGACTGGATGAATAAACATCTGGTGCTTTTGCAGCATAAGACCGTGAATGAAACTGTTGAGAAGGAATTATTTCCAGCAACGACAGAACTTTTGGAAATTGCCGAGAATTATCCTGAAAGTGAGGATTTCATTCATGAACTTGATAATAGAAAGGAATACAAGGATGCCTGCTGCTTTCTTGCATATAATCTTCATCATCGCGCTGCAGTATGGTGGGCATATACCTGTGTACTGGATTTGCTCAAAGAACTGAAAAAAGCTCCCGCCAAACCACGTGATATTGAAGATATAGGCAAACCTAAACCTTTTAATATTCCTGACTGGGCCAAAACTCCCGATAATCTTGAACCACCTTACGATGCAGATAAAAAACTGGCAGAATTCAGAGAATATAGAGATAAGGCTTTTGCAGCACATCAAGAAAGGATTAAGAACATTGATCCTGAAATCAGAAAAGACTGTGAAGAAGCAGTTGAAATCGTCATGAAAGAAATCCGCAAGGAACATGGACAGGATCTTTTTGACATGCTTAATGCAGCCTGCGAAAAAATCATAAAAAATCACAATCAGGATTTTGTAATTGATATTGAGAACAGTCCAATTACCAAAGCCAAAAAAGAACTGCAGGATAAAATTGAGGCTTCACGCAAAGAAACCATTGCCACCATCAAAGCCGCCTTACCTAAGGTTGATATCAAAGCCAAAATCAAGAATAAAATCTCTGCTCTTGACAGTGTGTACAGCTATATTGTTTCACCTAATGAATACAATGCCAACAACTGCGTAAGTATTGGCAACAAGGGCCCTGATACGCCTGAAGGTCTGCTGGCACTAGTGGCCTTCTGGAGCTTTGGCGATCTTGCCCCTGAAGGTAAGGTGGTGGTTAAGACTCCGGCAGGATTGCTTGGTAACGGCATCAACTCTCTAATGCTGATGCTGGCCTTGGCACCAGGTGGGGAGAAAAAACTTAAAGAAAGATATGAGACTTATTTTAAACTAGGTTATGATGTTGCCATTGGTAAAAGCAACTGGAGCAAGAGTGTCGAGGAAGGCAAGGCTCCGCATAGTGAGCTAAATCTCTATGCCGGCATGGATGATAATAGCAGTGCGCAACAAGGCGAGGACTCACTCCAAAGCCCTAATATAAACCCCGCCAGTCAGGTCGCAACAAACATAACAAACAAGCCGGTCATCAACAGATTCAAATAAAATCTGCTGATTCCTAAGCCCATAACAAGTAGCAAAGGCTACTTGTTTTTGGGGGCTAGAAACCTTCGCGTCTTCCAGAATAGGAACTACGAAATGTTCCCTTGCTTTTTCCAGATGGTCCCCGAGATACAAAATCAGGACGGCTGCGTCTGTGACTGTGGAAATGTTCTCCCTCAAAATTCTTGAAATCATGTCCAGAACGCGGTCCTTGGCGGTCAAAACGATCAAAACCGCGATGGCGGTCAGCATCGTCACGCCCCTCTCTGCCACGTGGAGGCTCAGCAGTATATTCGCGCAATTCTAAGGCTCGCCCGCAGACTCTGGCTCTGCTTAAAATATGCATAGTCTCTTTGGGCATGCCTTCAGGAAGATCGACCACACTGAAGGTTTCAAAAATAGAAATCTCACCGATATACTTGGATTCAATGTTGCCCTCGTTGGCAATGGCACCCACAATCTGTCCAGGTTTAACTCCATCCTTGCGGCCTACGGCAGCACGGAAGCGTACCATATTCAAATCAGGGAAAGCCTTCAAAGGTGCAGCTTTAGCATCCGGCAAAGGCTTACGCTGACGATCCTTTTTATCAACATCATCAAAGGTGCGCATCTTAGGCTCAGGTTCATTTTCATCCAGCAACAGCGTGCCGTCTTTCTGCACCATCTTAGCCAGAGCGGCACACAACGTTTCAATCTCAAGACTGTCGTCACTTAAAAGATCGGAGATAACCTCTTCGTAAGCCTCAAGATTACCCTCGGCTACGGTTTCTAAGACCTGATTTTTGAAATTCTCAAGACGAGCCTTGTTAACGTCAGCAATGGACGGCATTTTCATCGGTTCTATACGCTGATTGGTGACGCGTTCAATTAAGCGCAGGGCTCTGCGTTCACGAGGAGAGACGAACAGAATGGCCTCACCGGTACGACCGGCACGTCCGGTTCTGCCGATCCTGTGAACATAGGATTCAGCATCATAAGGAATATCATAGTTAAAGACGTGGGTCACACGATCAACATCAAGTCCACGCGCGGCAACATCCGTGGCAATAATTAGATCCAGTTGTCCTGATTTTAAACGATCAATGATTTTTTCACGCTGACGCTGAGGAATATCGCCATGCAGCGCAGCACAGGCCAAACCTCTTGCCAAAAGACGATTGGCCACATCCTCAGCATCGGTTTTGGTGCGTACAAAAACAATTACCGCATCATAATCCTCTACTTCAAGAATTCTCGTCATCGCATCAATCTTATGCGCTCCGGAAACTATCCAGTAACGCTGATGCACGGTGGTGGCGGTGGTAGTTTTGGTTTCAATGCGCACATCCACGGGATTTGAAAGATGCTCTTTGGCAATTTTGGCAATGGCAGGAGGCATGGTGGCAGAAAACAGCAAGGTCTGACGGGTGGCCGGAGTATTCGACAAAATCCACTCGACATCTTCAATAAAGCCCATTCTCAGCATTTCATCGGCTTCATCAATTACCATGTACTTAACATGGCTTAAGTCCACCTTGCCGCGTTTCATAAGATCCATAAGACGTCCAGGAGTAGCCACTACCACCTTCACGCCATGCTTTAAACTTCTGATCTGATTGTCATATGAGGCTCCGCCGTAAATAGGAGCCACTCTAAAATCCGTAAGATACTTGGCATCATTCTGACAGGCCTCGGCCGACTGAATAGCAAGTTCACGGGTAGGTTCTAAAATAAGACACTGGATAAAAGGTTCTTTGAGATTGATGTTCGACAGGATCGGCAGTAAAAAGGCGGCAGTTTTGCCCGTACCGGTTTGGGCCTGGCCAATCATATCCGCTCCGCTTAAAACTACAGGAATTGCCTGTTCCTGAATAGGTGTCGGGCTTTCATAGCCCAAATCATGTACAGCCTTTAGAACCTTAGGATGAATTCCAAGGTCATCAAAGGTGACAAGAGGATAACTTTCATTGAGAAAAGTACTCTCATCACCACCGGTGGAGGTGGTAGCCATACTGCTTGAATTGAGTTTTACCTCATTGATATTTATATTGTTTTGTTCAGACATTTTTATTGCTCCAAATATACGGAGCGTCACAGTAAAAAGACACGATCGTGCCTACATGATGTATTTGAATATGTGGCTAAGACACAAGAATACACACTCTAAGATTGGATATTCACAGAAGACACACACAAGAGCCAAAACCCGCGGCTCCATCACAAAGAGAAACGCCCCAAATGAGCCGATATTATATAAAATTGTGATCTGCAGCGCAATATTTATATACTTTTTTTCTGAGGAATTTATCGGAAAACGCTATAAAAGAGTCTATGGCATCGGGATCGGTTTTACCAAAAAATCCTGTGAAATTCTCTCCCTTAACAATCTTGCTGAGGCTGCACAACATTAACTCAAGCCCCATTTGAAAATAGCCTTTAATGTTGTGGACAAATTACCTAATTTTATTAAAAGACTATGAACAGTAACTACATTATCTGGTTCGTTGTACAATTTATCGCAATATTTTACAAAATCCCCCTCTTTTGTATAAAAACAAATAGCTCTTTTTATCACAATATTATATTTTTTTGAATTAATTTTTATTTAGAAAACAGCATATTAGTAATATTTGTTTTTACTTTTTGCAAAAAACAATTGAATTACAAAATAGCAGTGTTATGATTAGGTCAGAATTTATAGCACTTAAAACTTTTTTTTTGCAAGAAGGCTTATATAAGCATTGTGCTAAGAAAGATCCTCAACATTAGTTTCAATAAGCAAGGAATTACACACATGGATAACAAGCAGGTCATAATTTTTGATACCACCCTGCGTGATGGTGAACAGGCCCTACAGCAGTCCTTAACTTCCAAACAGAAACTGCAGATCGCACTCTGTCTTGAACAGTTAGGAGTGGATGTGATTGAAGCGGGTTTTCCGATCTCCTCCCCTGAAGATTTAAACTCGGTAAGAGAAATTGCTCTCAATGTCAAAAACTCTACCATCTGTGGTCTTTCACGTGCTCTCGATAAGGATATTGAAGCCTGTTACGAAGCATTTAAAGGCATAGATCACTATCGCATCCACACATTTATTGCCACCTCAGACATCCACGTCAAGGACAAACTGAAAAAGGACTTTGATGATATCGTGAACATGGCAGTGCATGCGGTAAAAAAAGCCCGTTCCTACACTGACGATGTCGAATTCTCCTGTGAAGATGCAGGCAGAACCCCCATCGATCATCTGTGCCGCATGGTCGAAAATGCTATCAGTGCCGGCGCCACCACTATCAATATTCCCGATACCGTGGGCTATACTCTGCCTTATGAATTCGGCGGCATTATAAAAACTCTCTTCAATCGTGTACCTAATATCGACAAGGCTGTAATTTCTGTGCACTGTCATAATGATTTGGGCATGGCCACAGCCAACTCTCTGTCTGCAGTACTAGAAGGAGCCCGTCAGATTGAATGCACCGTCAATGGATTAGGGGAACGGGCCGGAAATACCTCTCTTGAAGAAGTCGTGATGACCATGAAACTGCGTGAAGAATATATGCACGGGGTATACACCAAAATCGTCAGTGAGAATATTGCCAGAGCCTCCCAGGTGGTCTCAGGCATTACCAATGAACCCGTACCAAGTCACAAGGCCATTGTCGGCTCCAATGCTTTTGCCCACAGTTCAGGGATCCATCAGGACGGAGTACTCAAGAACAAAAGTACCTATGAAATTCTCACTCCTCAGAGTGTAGGCTTTAAGGAAAACAACATGCATATGACTGCGCGTTCAGGACGCCATATGATCAAGGCAGTACTTGAGAAATTAGGATACCGTGAAGGTTCCTACAATCTTGATGACGTCTATGCACGCTTTTTAAAACTTGCCGACAGGAAAGGACAGGTTTTTGATTATGACCTAGAGGCGCTGCTCTTTTTCTCTCATCAGGATGAACTCGATACCCAGTTTGAACTAGACAATCTCTCCGTTCTCTCAGGGGGCAAGAACATTATTCCTACCGCTACGGTGAGACTTAAGATCGGTAAACGCACCCGTACCGACTCAGGCACTGGCAACGGCCCTGTAGATGCGGTATTTAACTGTATCTCAAGACTTACAGGCATTAAACTCAATCTTGATAATTTCCAGATTTCCGCCAAGGGCTCAGGCATGAATGCTCAGGGTCAAGTAGATGTGGATGTGATCTATGAAGGCCGTCACTATCATGGCAAGGGACTCTCCACTGACGTTATCGAGTCCTCTGCCCTGGCCCTGATTTCAGCCTGCAACAGTATTTACAGAGCCAAACTGATTAATGAGAAACAAGACAAGAATTAAAAGGAGATAAATCATGGGAAATACCTATAGAATTGCGGTACTGCCAGGAGACGGAATTGGTCCTGAAGTCATGCGTGAAGCCTTAAAAGTGTTAAAAGTCGTCCAAAAGAAATTTGATTTTACCCTAGAATATGAAGAATCGCTGGTTGGTGGTGCCGCCATTGACGCTAAAGGAACTCCGCTTCCTGAGGATACCCTGCAAAACTGCAAAGCCTCAAAAGCCATCCTCTTTGGTTCAGTAGGCGGGCCTAAATGGAATCATCTGCCTACCAAGGAGCGTCCTGAGGCCGGTGCGCTGCTGCCATTACGCAAGACCTTCAACCTGTTCTGCAATTTCCGTCCTGCTAAAATTTATCAGGGCTTAGGCGCGCTCTCCCCTCTGCGTGCCGATATAGCCATGCATGGTTTCGATCTTTTATGTGTACGTGAACTGACCGGCGGCATCTATTTTGGTCAGCCTAAGGGACGTGAAGGTGAAGGAGCCAACGAAAAGGCTTTTGACACCGAAGTCTACTACCGCTATGAGATTGAGCGCATTGCCAAAATCGCCTTTGAGGCTGCCATGCTCCGCCGCAAGAAGGTAACCTCCGTAGACAAATCAAACGTCCTGCAGTCTTCCATTCTGTGGCGCGAGGTGGTTACCGCCGTGAGCCATAACTATCCTGAAGTTACCCTTGAGCACATCTATGTGGACAATGCCACCATGCAGTTGGTCAAAGATCCGTCGCAGTTTGATGTTATGCTGTGCTCTAACATGTTCGGCGATATTCTTTCCGATGAATGTGCCATGATCACTGGTTCCATGGGCATGCTGCCATCTGCCTCCCTGGGAGATGGCGGCTTTGGTCTTTACGAGCCTGCAGGAGGTTCGGCTCCGGATATTGCAGGTAAAAATATCGCCAATCCTGTAGCACAGATTCTTTCCTCAGCACTGATGCTGCGCTATTCTCTGCATGAGAACGAGGCGGCGCTCGCTATTGAGGACGCGGTATCAAGGGTGCTCAAGGATGGTTATCTGACAGGCGATCTTATGGCATCAGGCGCCTCACCATACCCTGTTCAGAGCACCAGCATGATGGGTGACAAGATTACCGAGTATCTTGCGTAGAAGAAAAAAAAGAACATCGACTAATTTTTTAAACCACACAATAAGGTATACAACATATGGGAAAAACACTATATGACAAGATCTATGACAGTCATGTCATTTTCACTCAGGAAGGAGAACTGCCAACCCTTTATATAGACAGGCAGCTGGTACATGAAGTAACTTCTCCTCAGGCTTTCTCCGGCATTGAAGCCGCCGGCCGCAGACTGCACCGTCCAGATCTGCATCTTGCCACCATCGATCATGATATTTCCACCAGAGAACAGACTCTTGAGGCCTGTTCACCTATGGCCCGTGAGCAGATAAATGCCCTTTTGGCCAACACCAAAAAATTTGGGGTAAAATTTTTCGGCTTCGGTGATGACAATCAGGGTGTGGTGCATATCATTGGACCGCAGACTGGTTTTACGCTGCCGGGTACCACCCTGGTGTGCGGCGATTCCCATACAGCCACTCACGGTGCCTTTGGAGCCTTAGCCTTTGGCATTGGAACTTCCGAGGTTGAACACGTCATGGCCACCCAGACCTTAAAACAGGGCCGGCTTAAAACCATGAAAATTGAATGTACAGGACGCCTGCAGCAGGGCGTATATGCCAAAGATCTGATTTTGGCCATCATCAGCAAACTGACTACCGCAGGCGGTACCGGATATGCGGTAGAATTCTGCGGCGAAGCCGTGCGTGCGCTCTCCATGGAAGGCCGCATGACACTGTCAAATATGGCTATCGAATTTGGTGCCAAAGCCGGAATGATTGCTCCTGATGAAACAACCTTTGCCTATCTCAAAGGCAAGATGTATGCACCAAAAGGCGAAGAGTTTGAAGAGGCCTGTGAATATTGGAAAACCTTAAAATCAGATGAGGATGCACATTTTGATGCCACTGTCACCATCGACGCCTCAACCTTAGAGCCATATGTCACCTGGGGAACCAACCCAGGACAGGGAGCGCCCATAAGCGCTTTAGTGCCATTCCCTCATGATTTTGCGGATGTTACCGAGCAGAAGTCCTGTCAGAAGGCTCTTGAGTATATTGCCCTCAGAAGCGGTGATCCTCTTATCGGCACTCCTGTTGACTACGTATTTATCGGCTCCTGCACCAACGGCAGAATCGAAGATTTTCGCGAGGCCGCCAAAGTATTAAAGGGACATAAAATCGCTCCAAATATTCAGTTAGCATTAGCCGTACCAGGCTCAGGACTCGTCAAACGCATAGCCGAAGAAGAAGGTCTTGATAAAATCTTTAAGGATGCCGGTTTTGAATGGCGTAATCCCGGCTGTTCGATGTGTCTTGCCATGAATGATGACAAGGCTCCGCCCAAGGTACGTGTTGCTTCAACCTCCAACCGCAACTTTGTCGGCCGCCAGGGAAAGGATTCGCGCACGCATCTTATGAGTCCGGCTACAGCCGCTGCCTGTGCTATCAAAGGCTGTCTATGTGATGTCAGAGAGTTTTTATAAAAGGAGCAGATCATGCAAAAGTTTACAGAACACACTGGCATTGTAGTGCCACTGGACTCGGCTAATATTGATACCGATCAGATCATCCCTAAGCAGTTTCTTTTAGCGGTAGATCGCAACGGATTTGGCAAGCATCTTTTTCATGACTGGAGATATCTTGATGAAGAGGAAACTAAACCTAATCCTGATTTCAACCTCAACAAAAAAGTTTTTGCTGGGGCCTCCATTCTTCTGGCAAGAGACAACTTCGGCAATGGCTCCTCACGCGAGCACGCACCATGGGCACTGATGGGCTACGGCATACGTGCTGTCATTGCTCCATCCTTTGCTGATATTTTTTACAACAATGCCTTAGGCAATGGTCTTCTCCCCTTAAAACTTACCAAAGAGGAAGTGGACAAACTTTTTGTGGAAGTCAATAAAGAACCTGGTGTCAGTATTACCATAAGTCTTGTGAACTGCACGGTAAAACTGCGTGATTTAACCTTTAACTTCACCCTCGATGAGTTTAGACGTCACTGTCTTTTAGAGGGACTTGATGCCATTTCTCTGACATTAGAGCATGAGGATGAAATTGCCCGTTTTGAAAAGAATATGGAATCGTGGAAAGCCCATGGCGTCACGCCATAGGCATAAAGACCTAGGCCGAGGCTGCCTTATAGGCGGCCTCTAAGGCGTAAGTTAACTGATCGGCGCAGGAAGTACCCTTATTACGGCAGAGATTCCCGCGCAAAAGAGGAATAATTTCGTCAATATCATGACCTATCACTAGGAGGCGAATCGCCTTCAGATTGCCGTTACAGCCTCCTTCAAAAACCAGATCTTTTATAATTTTGCCATCTAACTCAACGCTGATCCTGCGGCAGCAGGTGCCCTTTGTTGCATATTCGTACATTCTTACACCTATTCCAAAAAAGAAATAATCGATTCTTTATCAAGACGAGACTTTGGACGCTTTGCATTAGAGTCATCTTTTGCCCTGTAGCCTAGGGTCACGATACCTACCGAGCGCAGGGATTTTTCCTTAAGTTTTAAAATCTCATCACATTTTTCATAATCCATGCCTTCAATTGGAGTGCTGTCAATACCCAAAGAGGCAGCACCATAGAGAAGCGCTGCCATGGCAAGGTAAGTCTGTTTGGCAGTCCACTCATTAAAATCCCCCATCTTGACATGCATATCGGCAAAATAGCGTCGATGCTCATCTACGCTGTTTTTAACCTCCGCCTTAGAATATCTGCCATCGGCATCCTCTTTTTTAGTGATAGCCGAAAATTCTTCATCACTTACCGAGGTTTTGGCACATAGCACAATAAAATGAGAACAGCCATCAAGGCGGGCATGGTTAAAATCAAGTACGCAAGGACGAATGAGATTTTTAGCCGCATCAGAAGAACCGACATAAAAATGCCAAGGCTGAATATTTACGGCAGATGGTGTTAATCTTAAAATCTCAAGAAGCATATCTATATGCTCCTGACTTATTTTTCTGTTTCCATCATAATGTTTAGTAGTATAACGCTGCTGTGATAATGCTAAAAAATCCATCTCTGTCTCCGAGTATCATGGGCTCTAAAGAATAAAACTAAATACGCAGTCTGGGCCTAAACGGATTACATAACAATAATTTTGAGTTGTATCACTTTTTACGCAAACGTTTACAGAAATTAGCCCCTGCGCTCATTATAATAACACAAACATTTTGCAAATAGATTGTGAAAAAAAACCTATATTTTAATGGAGAAAAAAATGAGCGATACCTATTCAAAGAACCCGAAACTTGAAACCATAAGTAACCAGAACGGCATGAGTGTCACCATTATGGACTGGGGAGCCACCATTATTTCCCTTAAGGCTCCTGTAAAAGGCGAAAATAGTCGTGAGGTGGTTTTAGGCCTTAAAAATCCTGAAGACTGGTCTAAACAGTCCTGCTTCTTTAATGCTACCATTGGTCGTTTTGCCAATCGTATCGCCAACTCAGAATTCACTATTGACGGCATCAAATACACCTTTAACTCCGGGGCAAAACACTGTCTGCATGGCGGAGTCGACGGTTTTGACAAAAGACGCTTTACCTTGATATCAAAATCAGAGTCATCACTGACTTACACACTGCACTCTGCTGATGGTGACATGGGCTTTCCAGGTAATTTTGACCTGACCGTAGTTTATACTGTCACCGATGACAACCGGCTCAAAATTGATTATCTTGGCAAATGCGACAAGAAATGCTACGCCTGCATCACCAACCACGCCTACTTCAATTTAAACGGTCATAACAGCTCTGTGTTAAACCATAAAGTAAAAATGACCTCTACTGAGTTTTTACCTCTCGATGCAGATTCAATTCCAACCGGTGAGGTAAGAAAGGTCAAAGATGGTGCTTTTGACTTTACTAAGGAAAAGACCCTAGGAAGAGATTTCAGAAAGGATGAACAGATGACTGCAGCCTTAGGCTATGATCATCCTTTCCTTATCAAAGGAGATCTCAATGAGGCCTTCATCTGTCTAACCTCCGATGATGGCAAACTCTCCATGGAGGTCTACTCAGACTATCCGGCATTCCAGATGTACAGCGGCAATTACGTAAATCAAGGAGACAGCAGGATTGAGGCTCGCGATGATGGTCAGATTTATCCAGATCAGAGTGCAGTTTGCATCGAACCTGAATACTACCCAGACTGTCCGCATTTGCCACAGTTTGCTAAATTAAATCCAATGGTAACCCCTGAATCTCCACTTAAAAAAAGTATCATCTACAGATTCTTTTAAAATCAACAAACTTTGAGGGAAGAGGGAGCATTTTGCTCCCTCTTCTCTTAACAAATGCTCACATCCTGCTGCGCTTTCCACAAAATAGTGGAGTATATCCTCAGCACCTACTAAGAGCACATTAAGCAAAGATCTTCGGTTGAAGGTCTTTTTTTTAATTCTGACAAAGGATAAAATCTTCACAGTAGTGATGTTTTTTCATACGTTTATCCTCAAAAAAATATGCTCCAAGATTTATACATGCTATTGCTAATCTGCCCTTTTGTATTTCTGGCAGGTTTTGTCGATGCCGTAGGTGGCGGCGGCGGTTTTATCTCGCTGCCAGCCTATATTATGACAGGAATGCCTCTGCACATGGCCCTAGGTACCAATAAGCTCTCTGCTATGATGGGAACCCTTGTCACCACCTTGCGCTACGCAAAACTAGGGTATATCAGACTAAAGATTGTAATTCTTTGCCTGCCGTTTGCATTTTTGGGCTCCTCATTAGGCTCCTATCTTGCACTTATTATTCCTGACAGAGCATTTCTCATCTTTATGCTGTTTTTGCTGCCGCTTACGGCTTTGTATATGCTGCGGCAAAGAAGAATCGGAGCTATGCAACAGAATGAAATTTTTAATTTTAAAGTAATTTTACGCTGCGCGCTCATCGCTTTTGTCATCGGCATCTATGATGGATTGTACGGACCTGGAACCGGCACTTTTTTTATTCTCGGATTCTGTTTTTTTGCCAATTTTTCCATCAAGAACGCCAACGGGATCACCAAGGCCATGAACTCAGTAACCAATGTTTCAAGTTTTATTGTGTTTTTTTATCATGATTCGATTTATGTTACTATTGGATTGATTGCTGGAATATTTGGCATACTTGGCAATTACGCGGGCAGTGTTTTTTTTGAAAAATATGGCAATGTTGCAACAAAGAAAATTATCTTGATAGTTATAACCATTTTTGAGATAAAGGTAATATATGATTTATTTTTTGCATAGCTAATTGTTAATAACTTTGAAAAGGAGAGGACAGAATTAATTCATTCCCCTCTCCGCCCAAATTCACTGTAAGAAATTTCCTAGGATAGTTATATGTACGGAATATTAGATAGATATATCGGAAAAAATGTAATTTTCTCCGTCCTTTTAGTATCTGTCTGTCTGACACTGTTTGCCGGACTCATATCCATCATTGATCATTTGAGATATATCGGCAGAGGAACCATTGATTTTCTGTTTGTCATCACTTATGTTGCCTATAAACTGCCAGGTCTCCTTGTGCAGTTCTTCCCGGTCTCTATTTTAATCGGCGGAGTAGTGGGACTCGGTACCATGGCCAGGAACTCGGAAATCATAATTTTACAGTCAATAGGACTATCAAAACTGCAGATCGGTATTTCTTGCGTCAAAAGCCTGATCCCAGTCATATTCGTGATCTGTCTTATGGGAGAAACAGTTGCACCAAAGCTTGATAAAATAGCAGAAAATGAATACTACCTGCGATCTTCAGATGACGATATCGGTATCGCAGTTTCCTCATATGCCGATAGGATCTGGCTTAAGGAAGGTAATATTTTTATAGGGATCAATTCAATTATTGACAACAGAACTTTTATCTTAGTACGCAAATTTGAATATGACGGCATTAATTTAAAATCTTTCTCCGTTGCATCAACCGGACATTTTATAAACAATCAATGGGTGATGCAAAATGTTACGGAAAACACCTTTGAAAACGGCAGGATAATTAAGAAACATTATGATACTCAAATTTGGTCAATGAGCATCAATGTTGACCGTATTGAGGTTCTCAATGATATTGATGTTGTAACCAATTTATCTCTGCTGCAGCTGCAAGACTACATAAACTATATTGAAGAAAATGGGGTTGATTCATCACGTTACAAATTATACTTCTATAACAAAATTCTATCACCTATCGTGATGATGGTAATGCTACTTTTAGCATTATCCACAATCTTCGGTCCATTACGCTCCATGAACATGGGAGCACGAATTCTTGCAGGTATAACCTTGGGATTTGGCTATTATGTACTAAATCAGATAGTAGCGCCATTTTCTATTGTGTATGGAGTACCGCCATTCATCGGGGCAACTTTCGCCACCTTAGTTTTTGTGGCTTTGGCAATTTACCTCTTAAAACGTAAAACTTAGACAGAATCATAAGTTTCCTTATGTAGCATCAATGTTATTTTGACAAGAATTTCTGCTTTACAAATAATCGTGATGCTTATATAATGCATAAAACTATTTATGCCGAAGTGGCGGAATTGGTAGACGCAGCGGATTCAAAATCCGCCGCCTTTAAAAGCGTGTGGGTTCAAGTCCCACCTTCGGTACCAGAACCTTCCAGATCATATTAGGATCTTTTCGTAACTTTTAGTCCAAAGTTTTTCAAAAATTGTTTACTAGTTTTTGTGCACCCAAAATTTAGCTCTCTCAAATTAGGCAGTTAATGTGGCTTACGGGCATGTTTAATCATGTTTGGAACAGCAATATCCTTCCTATACTGTGATACAGGCT
>CACYBT010000189.1 GCA_902772715.1 uncultured Succinivibrio sp. | reverse complement strand
ACTAAGAATAAAAATAGATAATTCTGAAGAGAATCAGTTAGTTACTAAATAAAATTGTATAGATCTATATGTTTGGGAAAGTTGTACTTAAATCCAATCACGAGTATGGTGGTGTGGCCTTGTGGTCTCCCTACACCTATGATGCCAAGCAGGGGGGCTTAAAAATAACTGCTACCGCACAGGACATTGATGCCGAGATCCCCATCATGATGGTGGTGGATGCGGACTTTGGGAAAAAACACCCCGAGCTTGTTGCCAAATGTCTAGCCGTATATATCCGTGCAGTTGAAGCACAGTTAAAAGATCCTATGGCCTTAGTTGCCGATTACAAGGATTTCTATGAAAAATATTCAGGTCGCACCTATGATGACAACTTTCTTCTGTATGATCTTAATCATCATATTGTGATCGATATGAAAAATCAGTTAAGACTTTTTGAAACGACGAATAACAGTAAGTCTGCCGTCAGTAGAATCAAGGACTCCCTAGTAAAGAATCTGATGCTGATCATTAAATTCTTTGAAAAAGATAATTTCATGACAAATGTGAGTAACCGCATTAAAAACCAACAGTATATCACTGACAGATATTTAAAAATTGCCTATGAGAATTACTACGTTGATGAAAATGGGCAACGACCTGATAATTAACCATAAACTCATAATATGAAAGGAGTAGCTTTTCTCTGTGTAAAAGTACATACTCCTTGAAAATCAGTAGCGCCAGGTTATTTCCGTGATGGGAGCGCCTGGACGTAGCGTGTCATCATCTGCTGCGGTGTTCTGTGTATTCAACTGTGCCTCTTTAGGATCTTCATCTGGAAGATAGGACTTTGTACGCACATAGGCCAGTTTATCCTTCATTTCCTTGAGCATTATGCCTCGACGCAGCATTACTCCTCCAACTATGATCTGTGCGATAAGCATCATCGACATCCGATTATGAAAGATGGAATCATTGCTGATATCAATATTTTCACAGGAGGGTAATACAAGCGAACTGATTTCTGCCAGCGGCGATTTATAAGGGGTAATGGCAATAAGAAAGGCACTGTAATTGCGTACTAGTTTTGCGGCCTCAAGAATGTCCAGATTTCTGCCGGTTGCTGATAAGGCAATCACTACATCCTCACTTCTTAAACCCGGGGTACAAAGACACATGGACTGTCGGTCATGATAGGAATGACAGACAAACCCAAGATTAAGCATCCTAGTCTCAAAATCATCAGTGGCAAATACGGACATTCCCTGAGAGAAAAGCACAATCCGACGCGCCTGACTCACAAGATCAATAGCCCGGGCGACCGCATTAACATCCAACTGTTTTTCAGTTTCACTGATAGAAGAACGAGCCGCTCCCAGAACTTTGAAAACAATGTCTTCAACCGTATCGCCCTGTCTTACAGACTCAACCTTAGCTCCCTTTTCCTTGGCAACGAGTCCGCTTAAAACCAGTTTAAAGGATGGAAAACCGTCAGCACCGAAACGCTTGCAGAATCTGAATACCGTAGGTTCACTGACCCCTGCTCTTTGGGCTAACTGCTTAATGTTCTCATTTAAAATAGCCGCAGGATCTTTTAACACTAGACTTGCAAGTTTATGCTCTGATTTGGTTAAATCCTTTTCCTGGGCAATTCTTTCTAATATATTTGGCATTCTAGAATAACTCTATAGACTGTTTCATATAACCGTTTTGGAAGACGCGAATAATCTTAAACTCATCGTCAAACAGTACCATATCCGCAATAAAACCACCTTCAATACGGCCACGATCAGTTAAACCAAGGACCCGAGCCGGAGTATAGGTGGCGGCGGTTAACGCATCCTCAAGTTCAAAACCACAGTGCTGTACCAGATAACGCACGCCGTCAAACATTGTCATGGTGGTGCCGGCATAGGCTCCCTTGCCATCAATAAGTCCACGCTTATGATCTACAAAGATTTCCGTACCTCCTAGCACAAAGGAGGCCGGTGCCTTACTCATGCCAGCCACAGCCTGTGAATCTGACACGATGTAAAAACGATCATTGAGCATTTTATGCGCAAACTGAATAAGTGAAGGATGAACATGACGGCCATCGGCAATAACTGAGGCAAAGGCCTTCTCACTCTGCAGCGTTGCACCGGCAAGCCCCGGTTCACGACCGATAATCGGTTTCATGCCGTTGAAAAGATGGGTAACATTATTGATACCAGCCTTAAAAGACTGCATTGCCTCCTGGTAGGTAATCGCAGTATGTCCCAAGGAAAGGCGGATATGCAGTGCCAGTAAATCCAAAATTCCCTTAGGCCTTACAATTTCAGGGGCAATAGTCATATAGGCAATAGCATCACGGAATTCTGCAAGAAACTCCAAATCCTGCTGAGAAAAGGCTCTGATATAGCCCTTAGGCTGGAAACCAGAATGATTTGTAGAAATAAAAGGTCCTTCCATATGCATACCGGGACACATGGTAGGATGCTTTTCCTTAAATTCGGCAACTGCCGCAAGACCTTTGGAGAGGTTTTCACGCGATCCTGAAATCATGGTCGGCACAAAAACGGTAGTACCGTGGGCAGTAAGCCAGCGGCGCATGGTATCAAGAGTTTCAACCGAAGGTGTCTGCGCAAAGGAAACTCCCCCGCAGCCATTCACCAGAAGATCAATAAAACCAGGACACAGATGACACCCTCCGCCATCAATTTCCTCAGCTGAGCCATCTTCCAAAATCGCATCTGTCACCGGGACAATGCGGTGTTCCATAATGGCAACGGAATCCATGTCGACAAACTCTTCTGAAGTCACATGCAGTTGTACATTTTTAATTACAGTAACTGTCATAGTATATAGAGACAATCTCCGTGGCCATGGCCGTGTGAGGGATTGCCTGCCGCCCCCTTTTTTATTCAAGAAAATAATGTTTTTTCAAGGTGGAATTTATCAGAAAAAAAGAATAGTCAAAACTTACTAGCCATCACGGGAAAATTCATATGCTGACAACACAGCGCCATGCCGCATACAGGTTAAATTCCAAGCCTTAAACAAAAATATCACACCACAACATAATAAGTTATGCGCAGTCACAGTCGCCGAACTTATAAAATGGCGAACAGAGTTCATAGTCTCTCATCACTGACGTCACTCCGCATTCTGCTTACGTAGAGCCTTTTTGGCTCTTTTCGCCGCAAAATCAGGCTTTCCCTTATTCTTCTTGTCCCGCAAACGCAGTTTTATCTTGCGCGCCTTATCTTTATCCTCATGCTTTTTATCAAAGCCCCCGTGTCCGCCTGTCGAGGCTCTGGAGACGCGTTTTCCCAGGCTGCCTCCTTCCTTTGACGAACTTGGAAACGCCGCACAGACATTGGCTATGGCACGCTTTTCAATAGGCACCTTGGTGTAATTCTCAAGTTTTGTCAAAAATTCCATTTCATTGCCCATCACCAGGCTAACTACCACACCCTTCTGTCCGGCACGCGCGGTTCTGCCGGCTCTATGCACGTAAACTGCAGCATTAGGCGGCATATCATAATTATAGACATAGCCTACCTGCGGCAGATCAAGTCCCCTAGCGGCCACATCCGTCGCAATCAGGATGCTTTTATTTCCTTCAGTAAAATTTCTGATGGCAGCCTTGCGTTCATTCATCGACAGATCGCCATGCAAGGTGGCACAGGAAAACCTTAAACGGCGCAAAGCGCTTTCGACTTTTCCGACCTTTTCCTTCTGTTTTACAAAGACAATGGCGCGCTCGGGGACTGTAGTTAGAAGATGACTTAAAATTCTGATTTTCTGAGGCTCACCGGCTGCATAATAAGCGCGGGCTGACAGATTTTCCGGCATCTTTTCAGCTGTTTCCTCCCCTGCCGTAAGACGCACCTCTACGGGATTATGGAGGGAAACTTCAGCAAAATCTCTAATGCCGCGCCCTTCTAGAGTAGCAGAAAAAAGCATGGTCAGACTGCGCTTTTTTAAGGCTGCGGTAATACTGTTGACTTCATCCTTAAAGCCCATATCCAGCATGCGGTCTGCCTCATCAATCACATAGACCTGTACTTCATCGGTACTAATCCAGCCTTTTTTGAGGTATTCACCAAGTCTTCCCGGCGTTGCACAGATTATGTCACTGGGATCATCGCGTTCCACCTCACGGGAGCCCCCGCCGATAATCGTACCTGCGCGCAGAAGCGACTGTCCCTGTAAAAGTTTTAAAAGCACAGCCTCTACCTGCAGGGCAAGTTCGCGGGTAGGTTCAAGGATGAGCGCCCCTATGCCCTGTGACTTTTTGGCAAAAAGTCTGGCAATAAGCGGAATGAGAAAAGCCCCTGACTTTCCAGAACCGGTAGGAGATCCTCCCAGAATATCCTTACCCAACAGCGCATCCTTTATGCACAGATACTGAATGGGGGTCGGCTTTTCCCAGCCCAGTGCCCTGATGTTATCCTTGAGAAAATCAGGCAGCAGAAATTCGCTAAAATCCATTACACGCCCTCTTTACCCATGCGTTTTGCATGGCATGCCTTAATGTAGTCCACCACTTTCTGCCGTGATTTACTATCAGGGGTTTTAGTACCGTTAAACCAGTGCACAAGTTCAAGATCTGAGGCTAAAAGCAGATCTTCATAATCCTTGAGAAACTGTTCATCTGTATGGGACAGATCTTCCTCCACAAAAGGCAGCAGCATCAGGTCAAGTTCACGCATACCCCGACGCGACTGCCATTTTATCTTGCCACTCACATTAACCATAATTACACTGAAACCTCACCCTTGATTGCAGGATATGGATCGTAATCCACAAGCTCAAAATCCTCATACTTGTAATCAAAAACACTTTCCGCCCGGCGTTTGATAAGCATACGCGGCAGAGGCCTTGGGGTTCTTGTTAACTGCAGTTTTACCTGTTCAAAATGATTTTTGTAGATATGAGTATCTCCTCCCGTCCACACAAAATCCTTAGGTGTAAGTCCACAGTCGTAAGCCACAATCATGGTTAAAAGAGCGTAACTTGCTATGTTAAAAGGCACCCCTAGGAACATATCAGCAGAGCGCTGATATAGCTGACAGGACAAAGTCCCCTTCTGCACATAAAACTGATAGAGCGTATGGCAAGGCGGCAGAGCCATCTTGTCGACATCGCCAGGATTCCAGGCACAGACGATGATGCGTCTTGAATCAGGATTATGCTTAATCTCATCAATGGCATTTTTTAGCTGATCGATATGGCGGCCGTCCTGAGTCTCAAAATCGCGCCACTGTTTTCCGTACACTGGCCCCAAATCACCGTTTTCATCAGCCCACTCATTCCAGATCCTAACTCCGTTTTCCTTGAGATAGCCAATATTCGTGGAGCCTGAGATAAACCATAACAACTCATGAATAATTGATTTTAAATGACATTTTTTGGTAGTTACCAGGGGAAACCCCTTAGTAAGATCAAAGCGCATCTGCGTACCAAAAAGAGAACGGGTGCCAGTTCCGGTTCTATCGTCTCTGTCTGCCCCTTCATCCATGATTTTCTTCAATAAATCTAAATAAACCTGCACAATATAATCCTTTTTTTAACCTACAGACTTACTCTGAACTATCCAGTAAAGTCCCTTTTCTTTCATATATTCAATATACAACTGTTTAATCTTGACACTTGAATTTAATGCCAGGGCGCGTTTACCTAAGGCAATGAGCTCTGCCAGGTCGACATTGCGAATGATGTACTTGACCATCGCAATCTGTGAATAATTCATGGACAGCGTGGTATATCCCAAGGATAAAAGCAGTAAACAGCCTAATGGAGAACCGGCAATTTCCCCGCATACCGAAATCGGGCGCTGCAGGGATTTGGCTCTTGCTGACAAATATTTGAAATATCTTACCGCAGCCGGATTGAAAGCATCAAAAAGTTTGGAAACCTTAGGATTGTTTCTGTCTGCGGCAAACATATATGAGATAAGATCATTAGAACCGATGGAGAAAAAATCACATTCTGATGCAAGTTCATCCATCATAAGCCCCACACATGGAACCTCAATCATAATACCAAAACGAGGGCGCTTGATAGGAGTGTCATATTCCTTTTCAAGTTCGCCTATAGCCTCATTGAGAATACGCTTGGTAATGAGTACCTCTTCAAGTCTTGAAACCATGGGCACCATCACTTCAAGATTGCCAAAATCCTTCTGAGCGGCAATCATGGCCCGCAGCTGCGTCTTAAAAATATTGGGCTGATCAATGAGTACGCGAATACCTCTCCAGCCTAAAGCCGGATTGTTCTCTTCAATCGGCAGATAGGAAAGTGATTTGTCGCCGCCCACATCAAGAGTACGCATACATACCTGAATTCCCTTGAATCTTGACAACAGATTCTTATACCAAAAAGTCTGCTGCTCTTCTGAGGGGAATTTATCACAGAGCATAAACGAAATTTCGGTACGGTAAAGACCAATACCGTCTATCTGTCCTGAAAAATCTGTATCCTTATGATCAAGTCCGGCATTTAACTGCACCGTGATGCGTTTGCCGTCAAGTGTAACCGCAGGATCTGTTTTGCCTTTTTCAAAAAGGTTGTTCTCTTTTTTGTTGATGGCTATAAGCTGCGTGTACTCATCAAGGAGACTGGATGGCGGATCTACTAGGACCTCGGAATTTTGACCGTCCACAATAATAGTACGGCCGTCGATATCGGCAATATCGAGATTCACGCCAATAACCGCCGGGATACCTAAATCCCTGGCCAGTATAGAGGTATGTGCCGAAGTAGAACTGTCAAGACAGACAAAACCTGCAATTTTATCCTTGGTCATTTCGGCAACCAGCGCGGCAGGCATACTCTGCACCACTACCACCACCGGCGAGGATAAATCCGTCTCCTTAGGAGCAAGATGCACCAGTCTTGAAATCAGAATCGAGATAAAATCACGCATATCCCGGGCTTTATCATCATCTCCCTGATGCAGGGCATCTTCTATCCGGTGCATAGCCACAATCTTGACTGCCGAAGTGGCCGCATAGCCCTTATTGAAGATTTCCGCATCCACCTCTTCTTCAAATTCAGGATCATCAAGCATGCTGCCATACCCTGACATATAGCCTGAGGCTGCCATATCGTGCCGGTTCTCCTGCAGATAGAGGTTGGCCTTATCCATTTCCATCTGCAGCTGAAACATGGTCTGATGAAACAGTTCAGACTGTATATCCTTGTCATCGGCATACATAATCTGAATATTTTCAAAGGTAACCGGAGGTTTATATACCACCGCCTGCGCAATGGCGATCGACCCTGAGCCTTTTTTGCCCTTGTAGCGCATGACCTTGAGTTCCTCATTAACCTTAATGGAACGGTTAAGAGAAATGGTTGAGGCTATCTGAGCAGAAAGAGTAATTAAAAGCGTTTCCTCCTGTTCCCCAAAGACACGTTTTTCCTTGCACTGGATAACTAATACGCCTAAAATCTCCCCCTGATTTAGAATGGGAACTCCCAAAAAGGATGAAAATTCATCCTCTCCGACATCCGGCATATATTTAAAATTAGGATGGGACGGAGCATCGGCAAGATTGATTAGCTCCTGTTTTTTGGCCACTAACCCCACCAGGCCCTCTCCGATTTCAAGAGTCGCCTTTCCGATAGAGTCCTTTTGCAAACCATCCGTCGCCGAGAGTTTTAACACCTTGCGATGCGCCACCTTAATATACAGGGAACAGCAGTCTGCTCCAGTGGCAATTCTGATTTCCTCAACAAGAGAATTAACCGCTTCTTCAAAAGTACGTTTTGCTGAAACTTTTTCAATGATTTTGCGCAAGGCTAACAGAATTGAATTCGAGTGCTCTGTCATATTACTTTGTTCTCCTGCCATAAATTCTCTTTTTGTGTCGGTCAAAGGCATCGCCAAAAAGTGCAATGTGAGCAAAATAGGTTAGGACCTGACGGTAAACGTCTCTTTTAAAGGACACCACCTGTCTGACCGGATACCAATAGGATACCCAGCGCCAGTCATCAAATTCAGGATGTCCCTGGCGGTTGAATTCTATATGCTCAGAATGTTCCTTATTCAAAGACAGAAGGTACCATTTCTGTTTTTGTCCCACACACACCGGTTCTTCATTCCAGCGGATAAGTCTTTTGGGTAAACGGTACTTTAACCAGAACTTCGTCACCCCCATAAGTTTGACATCACTGCGCGAAAGTCCCAGCTCCTCGTACAATTCACGATACATAGCATCCTCAGGGGTCTCTCCATTATCCACACCGCCTTGGGGAAACTGCCAGGAATTCTGTCTGATGCGCCGTGCCCACAAAACCTGACCTAAGCGGTTGCAGATAACAATACCCACATTCGGTCTGAAACCATCCACATCAATCACAACCACCGCCTAAAAAAATTTTGCAAATACCCAAAAATACCCTGTATCATTATAACAGAAAGGCTATTTACTTGTGTTTTTCAAGATCACAGAAAACACTTTAAAAAAAGCATAAAAACCATAAAAGGATTGTCCAAAACTACATGAACCAAAAGGCTATGACCAAAGAATTCCCCAAGGCTCCGCAAAACTTTGAAGAGCTAATATTAAGGCTAAACACCATAGTTGGAAAAAGCATTGAGACCCTTGCAAAAAACTATAGTCTAACCGTTCCGGTCTCTCCCTTACATGGAAAGGGCTTTGTCGGAGAACTCATGGAGATCTGTCTTGGGGCCACCGCCAAAAACAAATCCATTCCCGATTTCCCGGACCTTGACCTTGAATTAAAAACCCTGCCGGTAGACAGCAGTCTCAAGCCACTAGAGTCAACCTTCATTACCTATGCTCCTTTAGACAATATTCGCTTTTTAACTTTCGAGAGATCCTCTCTGTATGCAAAATTAAAGCGAATGCTCTTTGTCGTGATACTAGCCACACGGGAGTTAAATTATGCCGAACGTAAAGTGCTGGGATACTTTTTTTATACCCCAGAACCTCAGGATTTATCACAGATAAAGGGAGACTACGAGGAAATCTATGAACAGATTACCACCGGCAATATTGAACAAATCAGCGCCAAATACGGCACCATTGTACAGTTAAGACCCAAGTGTTCAAACGGCAGGGATCTGACCCGCTGTATTGGTCCTGACGGCAAAAATATTCTGACAAGACCACGAGGATTTTATCTGCGTCGTACCTTTACAGCAGAGCTCATTGAGCGTTATCTTCAAAAGAAAACGATGTAGCAAAGCCAGTTTTTTCCCTTGTCTACCCTTTTTCTTGCAGCCGTGGATTCAAAATAAATCCATCTTATGGAATTAAATAAATTTAAACTGAGAGTGCACCAAAAAAGAAATTTTATAATTTTGGGGATTCAATTTTGCAAATTGGATTTGCAAGCTATATAATATACACTAAGGTTATAGAATTAATTTTTGCAAGGTAAATTTTAATTATTTTTGATTTTTATGATTTACATCGCAATTATTGAGAATTCATATAACTTATTTTTTTGTGAAAAGTACCGTTTATTGTGCGTAACCGAGCGTCATTTGAAAAGTATAAGACGGTGCTTTTATATTTATCAGTGAGGAAATTTGAATGAGCGTTACTAAAAAATATGGTAAAGATTCAAAAGTTACCGTAACTTTTACAATTAAGAAAAATGCTGCTCAAGGTGCTACAAAGATTGATCTGTTATGTGAGCACAATGGCTGGCAGGCTGTTGCCATGAAGAAACAGAAGAATGGTACTTTCAAGGGTGCTATTACCATCCCTGCTGACGAGCAGCCTTCTTACCAATACCGTTTCAAGTACACTTTTGAAGACAATTCCATCAAATATGATAATGACTGGGATGCCGAGGCCTACGTTTCAAATCCTTTCGGTGAGGAAAACTCTGTGTTCTCAGTTGTACAGCAATAAATATAGTTTTTACAGTAAGGTGGCCTCTGCCACCTTTTTTTTATTATAATGGTTAATGGATAAGTATCCTATCTTCCATCTCATGAATAATTAGAAACTGCAACAAGGTGGATATAATACTATGAAATTTCCTGCATCAGCTACTATTAATGAATCTTCAAATAACCCCGCCTCATTTCAAGATCCGAAAACTGCACCTGAAGGACAGCATTTATCCTTTTCCTCGCTGGTTGAATTTGGGAAAAACATGCCTGGCGGCTTTTTGGTTTATAAAGCCTATGGCAGCGAGGAAATCATTTATATTAACGACATCGTGCTTAAGCTCTTCGGCTGTAAGGATCTCGAAGAATTCAAAGAGCTGACCCATAATTCCTTTAAAGGAATGGTGCATGAAAAAGATCTCGAGCGCATTGAAACATCCATATATAAACAGGTTGAGGACGACAGCAATAATTTAGATTATGTCGAATACAGGATCTGCCGCCTGGACGGTAAAATTCGCTGGATAGACGATTACGGACGTCTTGTCAGAACAATTGAATACGGAGATGTCTTTTATGTTCTCATAAGAGATATTACAGAAGAACACAATAACCGTTCACAGCTCACCGACAAAGATCATTTAACAAAAGTTTTGAATAGACGCAATTTTGATAAAGAGCTGCAACGCTGTGTCAATAATCTCATGCAGGTTGGCAGAGAACTTGCTCTTATCATGATAGATGTCGATTATTTCAAACAGTTTAATGATCTGTACGGGCATTACGCAGGAGACAAATGTCTTATCAAGGTTTCTGAGGCAATGCTAGGCGTCCTAAAAAGAAAAACAGATCTGCTGTTTCGATATGGCGGCGAAGAATTTGCCGTTTTACTCCCATCAGTCTCAGTAGAAGATGCGAAAATTGTGGCTGAGAAATTACGCGTGGCGGTACGAAATCTCAATTTACCTCATAATGACAGTCCCTACGGAGTTGTAACGATTAGTGCCGGTATAGCGATTCTTCACGGGGATGACGCCTTAAGTATTTCAGAGCCGGCAATACATTTACTAAAAAATGCTGATAATGGACTTTACGATGCCAAAAAAAGTGGACGTGATACCATCAAAATCGCACAAAGCAATGTCGACAAATCACAGTAATCAAGCATCCTATGGCGAGGTTTTATGTTCCGAGGCTAAACCCCGTCATCAGTTAGATCCTTTCAAAAGTTTCCTAAGTAAATCAGGGCTTAGTTTCTGGCAAGCCTCATCATCACCTAAAAGGCAGCCTGACTCATATAAAATCTTTGCCTGCTCCAAATTCTTTTGAGTTCCTGTACCTGTCTCATAATGGGAGGCCGCATATTTGCAGGCATCAGCATAATCATTACCACAGGCTTTATCAAAATATTCGAGGGCTTTTCTAGGATCTATATTCAAACCTAAGGCTCCTGCATCGTAGGCTTTTCCAAGTAAAAAGCACCCTTTAACTCCATCCTTTTCACAGGACTGAGTATATAGTTTTAAAGCCTTTTTAGGATCTGCGTCCGTGCCTACCCCCATCTCATAAAGATAGCCAAGTGCACTGCAGGCATCATTTTCACCAAAATTACAGCCTTTTTGGTAATACATAAAAGCCTTGCTGGTATCTTTTGATATTGCCTCAGTGCCGTTCTCATAAATCTCTCCTAAAAGCATGCAGTCAAAACCATCATGCTTGTTGCAGCCTGCAATATGATTTTTAACATCTGAGGAAGAAGGATTAAAAGCACAGACAGCCTGAGATAATAAAAGCAGGGATACAAATATATAAAAGACTTTCATCAATAAGACCTTGTTAAAACAGGATAAACAATATTTATAGCCTAGAAGCATGCTAATTTATGACAAGGCTAAATTTGGTTTAATTTGTGAAAGATTAAACTAAAATAAACAAAAAAAAAAATCACTAACACTTGAATTTTGTAATAAAATTTAACAGTTATTATGAATTATCAAGCAAGGTAAAACAAGCGTGGAAACTGCAGAACTTTCCAGAACCTCATACAAAATAATAAAAATAATATCGAAATTGCCACAAGAAGTCAAAATATCAGTATGATTTTTGTTGAAATAACTATTTTACTCGCAGCTATTTTTTTAGGCATAAGACTTGGAGGGCTTGCAATTGGCTTCACAGGCGGTTTGGGTGTTATCGGTCTTATTCTGTGCGGTCTTAAGGTTGGAAATATTCCCTGGGAAACAATTTTTATCATCATGACCGTAATCTCTGCCATAAGTGCCATGCAGGAAGCAGGAGGCATTGATTATCTTGTCCAGCTGGCATCAAAGATCCTCAATAAAAATCCCAAACTAATTAACTTTTTAGCGCCGGCTGTTACCTGGTTGCTTACTGTCTTTGCCGGTTCTAGTTATACGGTTTTTTCCATCATACCGGTTATAACTGAGGTTGCCAAAAGACAAAACATTCGTCCCTGTGTGCCCTTGTCAATTGCCGTTATCTCCTCACAGATTGCCATTACTGCCTCACCGGTCAGCGCTGCAGTTTTATTTATGGCATCTGATTTAGCCTTAGGCGGTTTAGGCTTTGGCTATACCGATCTTCTTCTCATTTGGATTCCAACAACCTTTGCAGGCTGCATGCTTACCGCCTTTGTCATGAATATTTTCTGTGATATGGATCTCAGCAATGATCCCAATTACATTAAAAGGCTAGAAAAGGGGCTTGTAAAAAAAGTACGTCCTCTCCCCAAAATTACTTTAAAACCACATGCCAAACGTTCGGTTTTAATCTTCCTTATGGGGCTTATAGGAGTGTTTTTCTTTGTTTCTGTTGATACTCATAAAAGCAGTTTCAACCAACACACCGAGTCTGCAGCTTATGAAAAGGTTTATGAAAATAAAAAATCTGAGTTATCTTCTAAAATCAACATCGAACCTCTTATCGAAATAAAAAACAGCAATACCAATACGTATTCACATACTCTCCCAAAATTTGACCTTTCCCTATCCCGCAATCACACAATCATTTCATTAATGATGCTGATTGCAATACTTATAGTAATCACGTGTAAAGTGAATGTAAATAACATAACTGCCACCAATACTTTTAAGAATGGCATGACTGCCTGCGTGTGTATACTTGGAGTAGCATGGCTTGGAAATACCTTTGTCTCAAACCATACCGCAAAAATTCAGGAAATGGCTATAAATTTTGTGCTCGCCTATCCGCCTATATTAGTCTTAGGACTATTTTTGGCCAGCATGCTTTTATATTCACAGGCAGGAACGGCAAAGGCATTAATCCCATCCATTATCACTGCACTAGATATGACAGCAACCAACAATGGAGATGCCTATATTCTGGTGGCCTCCTTTGCTGCCACCTCTGCACTTTTCGTCATTCCTACCTATCCGACACTGTTGGGGGCTGTACAAATGGATGATACCGGCACCACATATATTGGCAAGTATATCTTCAATCATCCTTTTATGGTGCCTGGGATCCTAGCCATTAGTTTTACCGTAGCCTTAGGTTTTGTTTTCTCCCCTGTAGTGCTCTAACATACAAGAAAAAATGGAATGATTAAAAAAATTTAGCATACCATTTATTTATAATTCATAAAGACATCACTTTCTTGTTATATTCTTACAGAAAAGATCCTGACAGAAGAAGCCTATTACCGCTATATTGAAAATACTCAAGCCAAAGAAGAAGGTCGTGCTGAAGGACGCGCTGAATAGAAACTAGATAATGCCCGTAATTTAAAACAGATGAATGTACCTCTTGACACCATCGCCAAGGCCTTGAATCTCACCAAAAAAAGAGATAGAAAAACTTTAAAACAAAACCTGACTCTTTTTTTACCAGAACAGACTGACTGCAAGGTAGTCAATAGTCTCACTGCCCGTAAGAAACAATAAATCCTTCTCCATATTCTTCTCTAAAATAACTTTTTATTTATGCTAGCCTAGAATAACGCTATTGATGATTATCGAGAGGTTCTACCTTAAGTAAATAGGCTGTGAATAGTAACCGAAATTTTAAATTCAGATCACATTTTTCGTAAAAGGTCCGAAGTAAGTTATTTGAACTGATTTTAGCATATCAGAGTTTAAAGTTTTGCACCCATTAACTGGGTGT
>CACYBT010000188.1 GCA_902772715.1 uncultured Succinivibrio sp. | reverse complement strand
TTAGATGATTATGTAAACGAAAACTGCTGCATCTTAGAAATTAAAAAAGCCGAGAGTCTTGATAAACGTTATGAAGCCGCACAAGATGCCACAGCACAGATAATCAAAAAGAATTATGCAGAAGAATTTATCGGAAAACACTATAAAAAAGTCTATGGTATCGGTATTGGTTTTTCCAAAAAATCCTGCAAGATTATCTCCCTGGGCAATCTTGCTGAGACTGCACAACCTTAACTATTAACTCAAGTCCTATTTTTAGACAATAGCCTTTAATTTTGAGGATAAATTGTTTAATTCTTTTTAAAGACCGTGAATAGTAAAGTAACAAATGATCTGGTTCAGTTACCTCATCTCAGTTACTTTTTGTCAAATCCTATGGCGTATTTTTTTTGGCCTCTGTATGTTCTGATCCTGCGCTTCCTTGCAACATACAAGCGGTTTACAGTCTTCAATCTGTTTTAAATTAAGATAGACAAACATGTTTTGCTAATCCTCACAAACTTTCTTAAGATCGGCTCCGGCCTGTTTTAAAGATACCCGTATCTGATTGACATCGCGAGGCTTATATACCTTACCGCCTGTAATATTGGCAATACACTTTGCTCCTTCAACTTCATCACTAATAAGGATCACATGTACCTTAAGGCGAGGTTTTCTTTGATGCAGTTTTTGGGCTAAAGAACACAAATCAACTGAATGCGTAATGCCACAGGTATCTACACCATCGGAAATCAAAATCCCCACATCATCGCTGTTTACACCATCGAGCATTTTGGATAAAGTGTTTAAGCCATGCACAAGTGGAGTTTTATTATCCCTCTCGTTTGGAAAAACATTTTTAATCGTCGAAATAAGGCTTGCTCTTTGTGATGGAGCAAAAAAACCGTGGTTTTTTGAAGTAGGACAGCCATTGATTTCTACAAAACCAATTTCCACGTTCTTATCAATGCTATTGACAAGATCGACACCGGCAGACTTGGCAGCATTTAAACGGGTGGTTCCCCCATAAGGCAGCATCATCGAGCCAGATCCATCAAAAGCCACCGCCAGTCTTGGCATCTTGCCTTTGGCTTTTAAATCCCGACATTTAGGCAACTTATTTTTGTTTTTGTCACTGCCGTTCTTGTTCTCATCCTTGGCAGGTTTACCATCTGCCTTACCGTCATCTTTAGGCGACTTACCATTTTTGCCTTGATTTTTTCCGCCCTTGCCATTTTTCTTATCGTACTCACATACTGCATCGTTATCTTTTGCAGAATTGTTGCCTTTGTTTTCTTTTTTCTTTTTTTGGTCCTTATCAGTTTTCTTCCCATCACCCTGCTCTTTGTTAGAGGCTGCTTCCGTAGATAAGGAGGCTAATTCATCCTCAATATTAAATTCTTTTGGTGCACTAGTCCGTGGATCTGCAGCCTGAGGATTGACCGCTGAAGTATCATCTTTTCCTGTACTTAAGTTTTCGTCCTTATTCTGTTTGAGATTTATGTCTCCATTCTGCCTGAGGTTTACATCCTCGCCCTTAAGATTGACGTCCTTGTCCTGACTAAGGTTTACATCCTCGTCTTTAAGATTAACATCCTTATCTTGCTTAAGGTTTACATCCTCACCCTTAAGATTGACGTCCTTGTCCTGACTGAGGTTTACATCCTCACCCTTAAGACTGACGTCCTTGTCCTGGCTGAGGTTTACATCCTCGCCTTTAAGATTGACATCCTTGTCATGCTTGAGGTCTACGTCCTCGCCTTTAAGATTGACATCCTCGCCCTTAAGATTGACGTCCCTGTCCTGATTGATGTTTATTTCATCATTCTTAGGCATGATCTCGGGATCTAAACCAGCACTGCCCGAATAAGACTCAGTAGGAATGGAATGTTCCTTGGGTTTATGTTCAAGCCGTTCTTTTTCTTCTTCTAGTTTTTCCTGTAAATTAGAAATTGTTTTTCTGCGAACGGTTTTTTTATCCTCTGCTACCACCAGCTCATCTTTAGAATCAAAAGTGTTTGCGTTTGGAGAAGTATTTGTATTTGGATCTGCAAAGGAAAAAGAAAAAAACACACTCAAAAAAAGGAAGGAATATATAGGGATCTTCACGATAATTCGATCTAATAAACTGTTATGAGAGTTATTGTTAACCAAACCTTTAAGCGAGGATACACCAGAATATGCTTTTTTCATCATACATTTCCCCTTTCAAAGCAGAAGAGCATATGTGCTATGCTATCACGTCTTTAAAAGAAGATTAGCTATTATTCGTTTTTTTTAAAGATTTTTTGAGAAAATGCAAAAAAAAAACCTCCCTAATAGTAGAGAGGTCTTATACACATTATATGCGCTTAAAAGAAGAACTATTTAACCTTCTTAAGATAAATAGTAGCCAGAGGAGGCAGATCAAGCACAATGGAATGATAGCAGCCCTGCCATGAAATATTGGAAGCCTCAAACTTCTCAGCACCGGTGCCATAAGCACTGCCCCAGTACTGCTTATCATCAGAATTGAAGATAATCTCATAAGTACCAGGTTCAAGCACACCTAAACGGTAGCCTACATATGGAACAGGAGTGAAGTTGGAAACAGCAATTAAGAAATCCTTGCCACTGCCTAAGGAACGCAGCATTGCAAAAACACTATGTTCCGCATCATTGACATCAAGCCATCTAAAGCAGGAGGAATCGTAATCAGTCTTCCATAAACACTCTTCCTTGCGATACAGAGTATTCAGATCTTTAACCAGTTTCTGAATACCATTGTGTTTTGGATATTTTAAAAGCCACCAGTCTAACTGTGAATCCTCATTCCATTCAGAGCCCTGTCCAAACTCAGATCCCATGAAATTCAGTTTTTTACCAGGATGGGCATACATATAGGTTAGGTAGGCACGCAAATTAGCAGCCTGCTGCCACTCGTCACCAGGCATCTTATAGAGCAGAGAATGCTTACCATGGGTCACCTCATCATGGGATATAGAGAGGATGAAGTTTTCGTTATAAGCATAAATCATGGAGAATGACATCTCGCCATGATGATATTTACGGAAGAAAGGATCAGTCTGCATATACTCAAGAGAATCATGCATCCAGCCCATGTTCCACTTAAAGCCAAAGCCTAGGCCGCCTGAGAAGGTAGGACGAGAAACACCGGTGAAGGCAGTAGACTCTTCGGCAATAGTAAAGCAGTGAGGATATTTTTTGTAAACTTCCTCATTAAACCATTTTAAGAAACTTACCGCCTCATAGTTGATGTTACCGCCGTCAACATTAGGAACCCATTCACCTTCCTTACGTGAATAATCCCAGTACAGCATGGATGCCACAGCATCTACACGCAGACCATCGATATGATAAAGATCAAGCCATACCAGAGCCGAGGCAATCAGGAAACGACGTACCGTATCACGGCCAAAATCGTAAATCAGGGAATTCCAGTCCGGATGCCAGCCACGGCGCGGATCTTCATACTCATACACACAGGTGCCGTCAAACTTGGCAAGACCGAAAGCATCAGTTGGGAAGTGGGCAGGAACCCAGTCTAGGATAATACCGATACCATTCTGATGCAGGGTATCGACAAAGAACTTGAAGTCGTCAATACTGCCGAATCTTGAGGTTGGAGCAAAAAGACCTGTTGGCTGATATCCCCATGAACCTGAGAACGGATGCTCCATAATTGGCATCAGCTCGATATGAGTATAGCCCATCTCCTTGACATAATCTAAAAGATCACTTGCCAGTTCTCTATAGGTTAGAGACTGACCGTTTTCTTTGCGTTTCCAGGATCCCAAATGCAGCTCATAGATGGACATTGGGCGCTCTAACTTGTTGTTTAACTGAGATTTCTGCCAGTCAGAATCATGCCATACATAGGAACGGTGATCGGAAATAATAGAGGCAAAGGATGGATACTGCTCGTGATAGAAACCAACAGGATCGGCCTTGTGAGGCAGACGATTGCCAAAAGGATCTTTAATCTCAAACTTGTAACGCAATCCGGCTCCTAAACCTGGCACAAAGAGAACCCAGTGTCCCATCAAGGATCTTGCCATTGGGAAACGGCGTCCATCCCAGAAATTAAAGTCACCTATCACACTTACAGCTGTAGCAGATGGGGCATAAACAGCAAATTTAGTGCCCTTAACCTTGACACCATCAATATCGACTTCAATTAACTGAGCACCTAAAGTCTTGTAAATATTTTCAGGATCCTCATTCATGGTATTAAGACCGTAGTAGGCCTCGTCACGGAACTGATAAGGATCGATAACATCTACCGTAGCATCATCGTAGGACACCTTGAACATATAGTTAAATGGTTTTTCACAGGAGAACTTCTCTTCAAAAAGCCCATCTGGATGCACCATTTTCAGCGTGGCCTTATAGTCCTTACCATCAATGGAATACACATCCACATTTTTGGCACCTGGGAGAAAAGCTCTCAGGACATAGGTATTACCTTCTAATGGCTGTAAACCCAGGCATTCAAAAGGCTTTCCAACTCTTGCGTTATTTAAATCATCAATCAGCATGCTGCCGTCTCCTTTGTGTTAATCAGCAGACTCACGAGCAGAGGTCATGGCACTTGTCATTGACAGTACCTGATCTTGCTTGAATATATATTCAAGGTCTGCGGTTAGTTTTCTTCTCCAATTAGGGTATTGATCGCTCGTGCCCGGTACATTCACAGGTTTTTCTACTCCAATCCAGTCTTCCAACTGGGAACTAAATAAGGAACAGGAACCTTTACACATATGTACCTGCATGGCTTTCACAAATTCAGCATCCATGTGCACCTTGGTGGCATCACGTTCAAAATCATGAGATAAACTGCCAAGTCCATGCATACTGTCCAAAATTCGCTGTTTGCAATCTTCACGTATTTCTCTTAAGGATTGCGCCTGATCTTTAGTATAGATCCCAAGTTCAACTCCCAGTTTTAAATCAAGGCCATCCCACCAGCCTATTAGTGTTGGCATATCATGTGTGGTCAATGCCGAGAGCATCTGCTTTGGATAATCACGAGGTGCAATATAGCCGCCGTCGTAAGCACGCTCATGGAAAAAAATCTTATAGGAGAAAGCGCCTACCTTTTTTAGTCCTTCTCGAAGCTCAGGAGGGATGGTACCCAAATCCTCAGCAATCACAAGGCACTTATTACGATAGGACTCCAAGGCGACAATTCCTAAAAGATCATGTAATGGGAATTTGACATAGGCTCCCTCTTTGGCACTGTGATCAAGTCTCGTTATCCACAAACGATATAACCCTGCAGCATGATCAATTCTGATGGCTCCACATGACTGCATATTAGAGCGATACATTTTGATAATTGGTTTATAGCAGGCTTTCTTAAGAGCCTTAGGATCTATCGGAGAGAGGCCCCAAGACTGGCCCAAAGGCCCCAACGGATCAGGAGGCGCCCCAATAGAGCCCTCTGACCTAAAGACATTGTAGCGATCAGACCATACATCACAACTCTGCTTTGGCACCCCCACTGCCAGATCGCGATAGGTTCCAATCAGCATCTGCTCCTTCTGAGCGGCACGATAGGCTATGTCCAACTGCTCCTGAGCCAAAAACTGCAGATAGCAGTTAAACTTAATTTCATTCTCATGCTCCTGACGCCACTGGGCTAAAAACGGCGAATTGACGTCCTGAAACTCTTTGTCAAACTTTTCCCAAGAATAGGCATTGAACCCCTTCTCATAGTAGTAGAACTGCAGCGCATCGTAGGTAGCCATGTTCAAAAGGTCTTCGCCGCCCTCTTCCATGAAATTTAGGAATTTCTGACCGCGATTAGTTCTTTTATCGTCAACCTTGACATGCGCATAAATGACTCTTATAACCTCAAGTTTAGCCTCAACTACACCATGATAGTCCACATATCCCTTGTCACGCAGAACATGCAGCCGCTGCTGAAACTTTTCAGA
>CACYBT010000187.1 GCA_902772715.1 uncultured Succinivibrio sp. | reverse complement strand
TATCCCAGAAAAAAATCTGCTCTTTTGGTTAGCATAAGAAAAAAAAATCTCACAGATCAATTCTAATATTCTTAAATTTAAAGAGTTCCTCTTTTACTGAAGTCCAAAAATTTAATGTTTATCACATAATTTTATGAAGTTCTGTTTTCAAAAAATTCTTATGTCCTAATAAAATATTATTTAAAATCAATGTGGTATATTAATCTTTAACAAAATTTAAACAGGTTTGTTTATTTCTGCCTTTTTGGCAAACGAAAAAAATGTGGTTTTACTTCGCTTTTTTAGATAATAATCCAAAATATTCATCAATTTTGTGGTCCAGCATGGGGCGATTTAAAAAAAAATTTTTGCAAATGATCTAAAATCACTCCAAAAGTTATTTCTGATTTTTTTTATCTCTATCCCAAAAGCAGGAGTGAGCCGTGTTTAGTGCCCAGCGTTTAAGATATCTTAAGTTACTATCTAAAGAATACCCATCGCGCTATGACGTTTATGCGAGAATTATCAATCTTAAGGCAGAACTTAGCATGCCCAAGGGCACTGAACATTTTATCTCTGATATTCATGGCGAGTATGAGGCTTTTTACCATATTCTAAATAATGCCTCCGGAGTTATAAAAGATAAAGTGAAGCATATTTTTCCGGAGTTTGACAAGAATTATCTTGATAATTTCTGTACCCTTATCTATTACCCAAGGATAGTCATTGATAAACTGAAAAAAGAGGGCAGAATTTCCAAGGACTTTTATCATACCTGCGTCTTTGATCTTATAAAAACTGCAACCTTCATGTCTTCAAAATATTCCCGCAGTTCAGTGAGAGCCGCCTTAAATCCCAAGTTTGCCCGTATCATAGATGAGCTGATGCATGCCCAGGCCGATGAGGATGATAACCGCAAATCCTACCATAACAATATCTTAAAGGCGATTGTGGATACTGGCTCTGCCGAGTATTTTATTGAGGTTTTATGTGAATTCATCAAATGTCTTTCTGTAGAGAAACTGCATGTGTTAGGTGATATCTTTGACAGAGGTGCCAGTCCTGACAAATGTATGGATTTATTGATGAACTACCATAATCTTGATCTGCAGTGGGGCAATCATGATGTACTGTGGATGGGAGCCTACTGTGGAAGTGCACTGTGTGCCTTTAATGTGGTTCTTAACAATTTGCGTTATCATAATTTTACGGTCTTAGAAAATGGCTATGGTATATCGCTGCGTAAACTGGCTCTTTTTAGTGCCAAACATTATGAAAATGACAGCGATTCAATTGCAAGTTACAAGGCGGCAAGCGTTATTGGAGCCAAGCTTTTAGGACAGTTTGTAGACAGAAATCCAGATTTTGACATGGATGATTACAAAATTCTTTCTCATATTGACAAGAAAAACGGCACAATCACCCTAAATGACGGTCATGTTTATACCTTAAAACTGTCTAAACTTGATACCATTGATGAAAATGATCCTTATGCCCTTACTCCCGAGGAGCAGGAAGTCGTGAATGTTGTCGTGAATGCCTTTAAGAGCTCCAAACGTCTTGAGGAACATATCCGCTTTCTCTTCACCAAGGGTGATATGTATCTTTGTACCAATGGCAACCTTCTGTACCATGGCTGTGTGCCCTTAGATGAAAATGGTGAATTTAAGAAAATTCACTGTGAGGGAAAATATCTTAGCGGCAAAGAATATTTCGATTACTGCAGGCAGAAGATTCGTGAAGGTTTCCTGCAACGTGATGACCGGCATCTTGATTTCTACTGGTACATGTGGACCGCCAGACTTTCTCCTTTATCCGGACGCAGAATGAAGATCTTTGAAAAGATCTTCATCAAAGAGGAGGAGGCCCATGAAGAGCCACGTAACCCTTATTATGAGTTCTATCATAATGAGGCTACCTGTAAAATGATACTCAAGGAATTTGGACTTAGTACTAGTGAAGGTCATATAATCAACGGACATACTCCAATCTTTGCTCTTAAGGGCGAAAGTCCAATTCGTGCCAAGGGGCGTCTTTTGGTGATTGACGGAGGGTTCTGTAAAGCCTATCAGAGTAAGACTGGAATTGCAGGCTATACCCTTATCTATAACTCTCACGGACTGAATCTTAAGGCTTTAAGTCCCTTTACTTCTACTCAGGATGCCATTGAAAACCATACCGATATTTCTGATCTGCAAATTCTGGATGTGGCACATTTTAAGAAAAGACGCATGGTGGCGGATACTGACAAGGGAGCTGAATTAAAGCAGAAAGTCCGCGATCTTGAGGATCTCCTGAGCCTTTTTGAGGACGGTACACTGCCTGAGAAATACTAATCTTGTGAGAGTGTGATTTATACAGTAATTTTTGCGAAAATTTTGATTTTATCAGAAATAATTTAAGCAGAATGTGAAATTTCAGTTCCGATGTATTATAATTTTTCTGTTTTAGCGGAGACTAGAACAGTTTATCATTTTTTGAACATATAACATATGATTAGGTACCACCAATGATCTATTCTAAAGAAGTAGAGAATATGTGTCCTGTTGCTAAGGGTGCATATCATGGTCCTGCTCCAATTCCTGAAGAGGGGAAATGGGTTCAGGCTAAAGAAATTAAAGATATCAGCGGTTTAACTCATGGTGTGGGCTGGTGTGCTCCACAGCAGGGCGCCTGCAAGATGACCTTGAATGTTAAGGACGGTATTATTGAAGAGGCTCTGGTTGAGACTATAGGCTGCTCCGGTATGACTCACTCTGCCGCTATGGCATCTGAAATTCTGATTGGTAAGACATTGCTTGAAGGTTTAAATACCGACTTAGTATGTGATGCCATCAATACTGCTTTCCGTGAACTCTTTTTACAGATTGTTTATGGACGTACTCAGACTGCATTCTCAGAGGGTGGCCTGCCAATTGGTGCTTCTCTTGAAGATTTAGGTAAGAACCTCAGAAGTCAGGTTGGTACCATGTTTGCCACCAAGGAAAAAGGTCCTCGCTATCTTGAAATGACCGAAGGTTATGTAACCCAGGTTGCTCTAAACAGTGACAACGAGATTATCGGTTACGAGTTCGTAAATCTTGGCAAATTGATGGATCTCTTAAAAGAGCATCCAGAGTTATCTGGCAAAGAGTGCCTTGACAAAATCCGTGGCCACTATGGTCAGTGGGATAATGCCGCCAAGTATATTGATCCAAGAAAAGCATAACGAGGTACTTAGAAATGGCATTATTTGAAAGTTATGAACGTCGTATTGATAAGATCAATGGTGTACTTGCTCAGTACGGCATTAAATCAGTTGAAGAGTGTAAGGAAATCTGTGCTCAATATGGCCTCGATCCTTACAAGACTGTAAAAGAGATCCAGGGTATTGCTTTTGAGAATGCATCCTGGGCTTACACAGTCGGTGCTGCTATCGCTATTAAGAAGGGTTGCAAGGTTGCTGCTGATGCTGCTGAGGCTATTGGTATTGGTCTGCAGGCTTTCTGTATCCCAGGTTCTGTTGCTGAGGATCGTAAGGTAGGTTTAGGACACGGCAATCTTGGTGCTATGCTGTTGCGTGATGAGACCAAGTGCTTCTGCTTCCTCGCCGGTCATGAGTCCTTTGCTGCAGCTGAAGGTGCTATCGGTATTGTGCGTAACGCCAACAAGGCTCGTAAAGAACCACTGCGTGTTATCCTAAATGGTTTAGGCAAAGACGCAGCTCAGATTATTTCCCGTATCAACGGCTTTACCTATGTCAAAACTAAGTTTGATTACTTCACTTCTGAACTGAAGATTGAGGAGACCAAACCTTATTCCACCTCTGAGCGTGCCAATGTACGCTGCTTTGGTGCTGATGACGTACGTGAAGGTGTGGCTATCATGCATCACGAGGGTGTTGATGTTTCCATCACTGGTAACTCCACCAATCCAACTCGTTTCCAGCATCCTGTTGCAGGTACTTACAAGAAAGAATGCATTGAGCAGGGTAAGAAGTATTTCTCTGTAGCCTCAGGTGGCGGTACCGGTCGTACCCTGCATCCTGACAATATGGCTGCTGGTCCTGCTTCTTATGGTATGACTGATACCATGGGTCGTATGCACTCTGATGCACAGTTTGCCGGTTCCTCATCTGTTCCTGCTCACGTAGAAATGATGGGCTTCCTTGGTATGGGTAACAACCCAATGGTGGGTGCAACTGTAGCCATCGCCGTGCAGGTATCTCAGGCTCTTAATAAGTAGTTTTTAATTATTGTTTTTACCTGTTTAAACAGGTTTCCTAAATACCCTCAAAATCTGAGGGTATTTTTGTGCTTTTTAAGCATGTTATCCTTCCTCTTCATGCCATCAAAAAACGCTTGATACGTTATTGAATATTCATAACTGTTTATATTGGTTCCGTCTCTGGTTTAATACACAAACCACTCAGAGAATAATACACGGTGACAAAAAATACATAAATATGCCATAATAATGAAGGGAGGATAGTCATGAAAAACAGCAGCAGAAGAATAAGAGGAATTATCTTTATCTTATCCCTGTTGTTACTGTCTTATTTTTATGTCTATTACAAAACAGTTCATTCCTTTCACCATTGTGACGATAGCAATAACTGTCATATCTGCATCACTTTATCCGAACTTTTATCCCATAGTCCCACCCCGCTTGCTGCAAGTTTAAATAAGGATATAGCTAATTTCGTTCCCTATAGTGTCAATTATCTCGGTGTTATTTCAGTCTTAAGTCTTTTTAAAGAAACTCCTGTATCTTTGCACATAAAAAAAACTGAATAGATTTGATCTAAATCAGAGTGTTTCATTTTTATTCGAGGTTTTTTATGTTAAAAGAATTTATCAGAGTGCTTTTTTTAGGTACGCTTTTTGTTTTATTTTTGAATAAAGCCTGTCGTGCACAGGAGCTAAATATTGTAACATCAGCCTATCCGCAGTATGATTTTGTCAGAGCCATTGTCAAAGACCGAGCCAAGGTGAGCATGCTTCTTAAAATTGGCACCGAGGCACACAGTTTTGAACCTAGTCCTAAAGATCTTATAGCCATTGAGAAGGCTTCACTGTTTGTATGTAATGGTGGTGAGAATGAGGAATGGCTTGCAGATTTTGTGGACGGTCTTAGTGTAAAGCCACAGACCATGACCTTCACTGATCTTGTGAAAATCCGTCCTGAGGAGCCACCTGCAGGTGTTAGAGAACTGCATGAGCATCACCATGATCTTATGTCAACCCATGAGTATGAGAAAGAGCATATGCATAAACATGACCATGAACATGAGCACGATTATGCCTTTGATGAGCATGTGTGGACCTCACCGCGCAATGATATCGTCATTCTTGAGAAACTCTGTGAGAAGATTGTGTCCTTAGACAGGGATAATCAGGAATTTTACGAAAGAAATGCTCGCGAGTATATAGAGCGTTTCCATAAGATAGATGATGAATATCAGAGGATTGTGTCTTTGGCTCCTTTAAAGACAATCATTTTTGGGGATCGCTTTCCGCTTTTGTATTTTGCTAAGGATTACGGTCTTGAATACTATGCCGCCTTTTCAGGCTGCTCTAATGAAACAGAAGTTTCGGCTCATACCATGAGTTATCTTATTGAGAAGGCTAAAGAGAAAAAGGTGCCGGTTATCTTCAAGATTGAACTTAGTTCACCATCTTTGGCAAAGACTATCGCTGAGGAAGTCGGTGCCGAGGTTATGACCTTTAACAGCGGGCATAATCTTAGTGTGGAGCAGTTTGAGAAGGGAATCACCATGGCAGATCTGTTTGAGATGAACTATAGGCCTTTAAAAATGGCTTTAGGACTTTTTTAGGAAATTTATTATGTCCATCCTTGAAGTTGCAAATCTTAGTGTGAGTTTTCGCCATAAGGTGGTACTGGAGGACGTGTCTTTTTCTTTAAATGAGGGAGAGTATCTCTCCCTTATCGGGCCTAATGGCGCCGGTAAAAGCACGCTTATTCGTACTCTTCTTGGTGGTAATCAGTCCTACACTGGTTCATTTACCTTTGACCGTGGTCTTAAAAGTAAGGGCTATCTGCCACAGCAGAACAATGACGGGGTATTTTTTCCTGCCACTGCGCTTGAAGTTATCAAAAGCGGTTTTGCTTCGACTTCAAGACTACCGTACTTAAGTGCTGAGGAGAAACAGCGTCTTTTGGAGACGTTATCTCTGCTTAATCTTGAGGGACTTTCCGATTCGTCCTTTTATACGCTTTCTGGAGGTCAGAAAAGAAGTGTGCTTTTAGCAAGAGCCTTTTGTGCCTCCTCGCAACTTCTTATTCTTGATGAACCCACAGCGGGACTTGATGCCGTGGCAGTCTCAAGGTTCTATGAGGATCTTAAGATTCTTCATGAAAAAAGGCATACTGCCATTCTTCTTGTCGGGCATGATCTTGACAATGTGCTCAAGGAAAGCGAGAAGGTGCTGTATCTTAAACGTAAGGTTAGATTTTTTGGCAGGAGTGAAGATTTTTTAAATGATTCTCTCTATAAGGGGATAAGGGAAGAGATGCTATGATAGATGCTTTCTTTGAGATGTTTTCCTATCCATTTATGGTGAGAGCCTTTATTAGCGGTATTTTTATCACTGTCTGTGCCAGTGTTATCGGGGTTAATCTTGTATTAAAACATTTCTCTATGATGGGGGATGGTCTTTCGCATGTCGCTTTCTGTTCATTGGCCCTGGCGGTGGTGCTGCATCAGTCCCCGCTTTATCTATCACTGCCGGTGGTGATGTTCTGTGCCTTTCTGCTTTTGTCTCTGTCGAAGCGAGGTAAAATGTATGCAGATGCTGCGATTGCCTTTATCTCCACCTCGGCCCTGGCTCTTGGTGTTATGATCCTCTCGCTTACCACCGGTATGAATACGGATGTATGCAATTATCTTTTTGGCTCCATACTCGGCATGAAGGTTATGGATCTGTACCTGACCATAGTGTTGTGCACCCTTATGCTCATAGCCTATGTATGTTTTTACCGCAAGTTTTTTGCCATCACTTTTGATGAGGATTTTGCCAGAGCCTCTGGGGTTAATGTGCGTTTTTATAATATGGCGCTTGCTTTGATGAGCGCCGTCATTATTACCTTAGGCATGCGCATGATGGGGGCTCTTCTAATCTCAAATCTTATCGTCATCCCAGCTCTTACTGCTATGCGGGTGATGCGCAGTTTCAATAATGTGGTGCTCTACAGTCTTGTGCTGAGTATTTTCTGTTTTACCGCAGGTCTTTATGTATCCTATGAATACTCTACACCGACAGGTGCCTCAGTTGTGCTTATCAATGTCCTTTTATTTGTGCTGCATTATATTGCTGAGAAGGTTCTGAAGTTATGATGATACGTTCTTTAATTGTGCTGTGCTGTGCTGTTTTGTGCAGTCTTTTGCCTAGCAGTGTTTTGGCAAAGGAAAAGGAAATTGTCATTGGCGATAAGTTATTTATCACTACGCTTAATGATATTTATACCAATCTTGAAGATTTATATAAGGATACCAGGGTTACTTTTGAAGGTAATCTTGAAATGGGGGTATTTGATGATCCTGTTTTTGAGGGCAAGATGTTTCCCTATGTTTATCGTTTAGGTCCCGGCTGCTGTTATAACGATGCCTATGCCGGGATGTACCTCGATTATGACGGGAAACTTCCTCCTGATAATACCTGGGTTAGAGTCTCAGGTTATGTGGTTTATTTTGAACATAATGGTTTTACCGATCTTTTTTTAAAGACCGACAGTCTTACGGTTTTGGACAAACCAGGACTGCTTACGGTCAAAGATTAGTTTTCAAAAAGACTGTTTTCAAGATTTTTAAGTTTTTCTCCCATATTCTCTTGCTGTGTCTTCGTCTCTTGTGCAAAAGAGCTCAAAAGCTCGCAGAGATCATAGTAGAGAGTAATACGGTTGATATTCCTTAAATTAAGCCCGTTAAGACAGAAATTCTGACCGTTTTTTTTCATACTTTTCAAAAACCATTTCACATTGCTCACACCGAAGAAAGGATCGCAGTCATATCTTAAAAAAAGCTCATAAAGATACTGTTGTTTTTTTTCACCAAGACAAGAAGTGAGGTTGTAAAGTCCATAAGCAATGAGTTTGGCGATACTGATTTCATAATTTTTAATACCCATAACATATTCCTTAAATAAGCATAATAATTAAGTTCGTTTATGTGTACAAGTATAATATGTATATGTTCTATAATATAGAACACACACAAAAAATTAAAAATATTTAAAGTTTGACTCAAAGGATGCCGATAATGTAAATAAGAGATTCTATAAAACCGACCAATGAGCCTAATTTCAGGAGAGAACCGAGGTTAAAACCTCGTTTTTTTGCCCTCTGAAGTTCCTCCTTACTTCAGAGGGCAAATTT
>CACYBT010000186.1 GCA_902772715.1 uncultured Succinivibrio sp. | reverse complement strand
TATGCACCTTTTCAGAGAGAAATATGAGAGGGTTTGCAATCTCAAACGGTTTGTCGCATTATGCCAGAAGACTTTTAATTAAATTCTAAGGACTGATTTCATGATACCTAAGACACATGTTGGCACAGATAATAATCCTCTTTTAAATAAATATCTTGGTAAACTTCGTAAGGAAGGATTTAAAGGAGATATTGAGAGTGATTATTCCTCAAGACTACTTTGTGCTACTGATAACTCTGTATATCAGTGCATGCCCTTGGCGGTTATTTTTCCAAGGGATATAAGTGATGTGGTTACTGCCATGAAATTAAGGGCTAAGTCCCCCTTTGATTCGCTCGTAATAACGGCTAGAGGCGGTGGTACCGGTACCAACGGACAGTCTCTTAATACCGGACTTGTCATGGACTGTTCTCGGTATTTAAAGAAAATTTCTGATTTTGATAAGGAACATCACTGTGTTTATGTAGAGTCTGGAGTTATTAAGGATGAACTAAATGAGTATCTAAAAAAGGATGGTCTATTTTTTTCACCAGAACTTTCCACCTCTAACCGTGCCTGTATTGGAGGCATGATTTCAAATGATGCCGCCGGGCAGGGATCTTTAAAATATGGACGTACTTCTTCGCACATAAAGGAAGTAACCGTAGTTTTAGTCGATGGAACGCTAACAACTTTCCGTCCTGTGAGTGGGCGGGAACTGCAGGAATGTTTAGAGTATGATGGCCTTGTTGGGGATATTTACAGAACTTGTTATGCACTGCTTAAGAATTGTCACGATAAGGTTGTCAAAAATTTTCCGAAACTGAATCGTTTTATGACAGGCTATGATCTTTATCATGCCTATGATAAGGAAACAGATACTCTTAATCTGGCAAGATTGATTTGTGGTGCTGAAGGTACATTAGGCATTATTGTCGGTGCTCTTCTTGATTTAACCTGTGTTCCATCTTTTAGGCAGTTGATGGTTGTCAAATACGCCGATTTTGATAGTGCCTTAAAACATGCGGTAACTCTGATAAATGCAGGCGTTTTCTCTGTTGAAACCGTTGATTCTAAAGTTCTGAATCTTGCTCGTCATGACAGTGTCTGGCAGGGGGTAAAAGATTATATTGAAGAAGTTCCAGAGCATGAGATTATGGGACTTAATATTGTTGAATTTAATGGTAATAACAGGGAACAGGAAGAAAGCAAATTACAGAACATTTATGATTTAATCAATGAAAAGGGAAAGAGCTTTGCTGATGGTATTTTGGGGGCACAGATAGTATCTACTGCAGAAGGAATTTCCGCAGTGTACGGCATGCGCAAGAAGGCTGTGGGCTTGCTAGGTGCTGCGTCAGGCGATAAGAAACTGGTGCCTTTTACCGAAGATACAGTGGTACCTCCTGAGCATCTGGCCGACTATATCCGTGATTTTAGAGCACTTTTAGATAGTATGGATGTGCCTTACGGAATGTTTGGTCATGTGGATACGGGACTGATGCATGTTAGACCAGCCCTTGATCTTACCCAAAAGAGTGAACGAGATAAACTCTTGTACATATCTGATGAGGTTGCCAAATTAGTAGCCTCCTATAAGGGACAGATGTGGGGGGAGCACGGTCGTGGCTATCGGGCTAAGTATGGAGAAATGTTCTTTACGGGATTATATGAAGAAGCCCGCAAAATAAAGGCTATTTTTGATAAGCACAATGTGCTGAATCCAGGAAAAATCTGCGTGCCATATGGTAACGATCATGATAGTCTTGTGGAAGTTAATTCCATGATGCGGGGCAACTACGATGAAATTATACCTTACAATATCCGCACGGCCTTTCATAATTCCATAGCCTGTAACGGTAATGGACAATGTTTCAGTTATAAGAACAGCGACCTTATGTGTCCGTCATACCGCTATACTCGTGACCATGTGCGCTCACCTAAAGGATATTCGGAGTTAATGCGGGATTTTGTAAGGCAGATGACCAAAAAAGGACATAATCTTGCCGCAGAGGAACTGTCTCTGCAGACTCATAGCAAAAATCCTTTAAGTTACTTTAAAAGACTGTATAACACTCTGTTTACACGTTCTACTGACTATGCAACAGAGTATTACAAAAAAATCAATACTTGCCTTGCCTGCAAATCCTGTAAGAGCATCTGTCCGACACACGTAAACGCGGCTGATCTCAATTCAAGATTTCTTAATCTCTACTATGGACGCTATTTGCGTCCCCTGATGGATATACTGATTTTACGCTCTGAGGCTATTTTGCCTCTCATGGCAAGATTTCCTAGTCTCTGTAATTTTCTGTTACAAAATTCGCTGGCAAAACTTTTTAATAAACTGGTTTTCGGCCTGGTGGATTTGCCGACTTTTGCAGATGCATCATTTTATGCACTGTGCAAAAAGAACAATTTTGCTGTTCTATCTAGTAGTGTGTCTTTGACTACTGACTATGAGGTTTTGGTGGTGACCGATCCTTTTACTGTTAGTTATGAGGCGCAGGGTCTTATTGAGATGGCCAGCGTTATAAGAATGCTAGGTTTTAGGGTGGCTTTTTTAAAGCCATATGAAAATGGCAAAGTGAAAATGATAAGAGGCGATCGTCGCGGGTTTATCTATGCAGCCTCTAAACAGTCCTCACGTCTTGCTAACCTTGCAAGAAAGGGTATAACTCTAGTAGGATATGATCCAGCCTTAACTCTCTGTTACCGGGATGAGTATCGGGACTGTCTTGGACAGATGTGCGGAGAATTTAATGTGCTCTTACCAGAGGAGTGGTTATTTAGAGAACTACAGATGGGAACAGGTGGTAAAATAGATGCTCTAAAAGAGGTGTTGCAAGTTGAAGCTGTGAAGATGGATGAACCTTATTATCTGTTTACGCATTGTACCCAGAGAGCTCTAGAACCTGTCACCTGTAATATGTGGCAAGATATTTTTGCAAGACTTGGCCAATCGATAATACCTGTAAATGTGGCCTGCTGCGGTATGGCAGGACTATTTGGTCATATGCGAAAAAATCAGGAGGAATCTTTTGCGGTATATAAGAAGAACTGGCATGATTTGCTTGCAGCTAGGGATTTTTCTCACTGTCTTGTTACCGGTTTTTCCTGTCGCAGTCAGGTAAAAAGAATGGAACACCGTACGGCCATGCATCCTTTTGGTATAATTCTTATGCTTTTAAAAGAACATATTAAGGATGGACAGCATTAACAAGGATAGATTATATGTCACGAAATATCCTCGCCTATATTTTGGGGGCTTTTATAGTTTTCATTGTAGTTCCTGGAATTATGGTGTATCTTGCCAGTCTTTGGTATTATCCCTTCATGCCGGAGAACAAGATCCCCATTGTATTTGGCGCTTTCTCTTCTGCAGTTGGTCTTGTATTTGTCATCTGGGCCAATTATGAACTCATAAAAAAAGGTCATGGTGGTGCAGTGGTTGTGGGAGCTATAAAATTATCTAGTGAAACTGTAAAATTAGTCACTACAGGTCCGTATAGCATCTGCAGAAATCCCATGCACTTAGGCTTGGTTTTATTTTATCTAGGTTTTTCCTGTGCTCTTAATAGTCTTATGGCACTTTTGGTTCCAGCATTAGTTTTATGCGGAGCATATCTCTTTGCCCGCTTTATTGATGAACCAAGATTAAAGAGAGATTTCCCCAGTGAGTATGAAAAATGGGTGAAAGATGTTCCTCAGCGTTTTTGGCCTAAGGCTAAGAAGAGTTAACTGCAGGTTTTGTGTGAATTTTGTAATTTTTAATCAGTTATTTTTTATAGGAGTAATTCATGACCATGATGTCAGGCGCACAGATGTTAGTGCGTACTTTAGAGGACTTAGGAGTTGATACTCTGTTTGGATATCCTGGTGGTGCAGTCCTTGATATCTATGATGCTCTGCTTGCTTCAAAAAAGATCAAACATATTTTGGGGCGTCACGAACAGGGAGTGGCTCACGCAGCAGATGGTTATGCAAGAGCCACTGGAAAGGTAGGTGTATGTCTCGTTACTTCAGGACCAGGCTCTACCAATACTGTAACTTCTATTGCGACTGCGTATATGGATTCTATTCCTATGGTGGTGATCACCGGTCAGGTTGGAACACCACTGATAGGTTCTGATGCCTTTCAGGAAGTAGATACTGTCGGTATTACAAGACCTATAGTGAAACACTCTTATTTGTGTCAAAACGCCCTGGATATTCCAAAATACATAAGGCAGGCCTTTTATCTTGCTGCAACAGGCAGACCAGGTCCTGTGGTTGTTGATGTGCCAAAAGATTGTGTACGCCCATCGCAGAAGTTTGAATATCCTGAAATGACCGATAAAGTTAGGATGCGTTCCTATAATCCTACACGTTTAGGTCATCGTGGACAGGTTAAAAGAGCTGCCAAACTCATTGCAGAGGCTAATCATCCGGTGCTGCTTATTGGTGGTGGAGCTCAGCTGTCAGGTGCTTCTGTGGAGATTAAGAATATTGTGGAGCGCTTCAATTTACCTGTCACCGAAACTCTCATGGGATTAGGAGTGTTTCCAGAAAATGATCGCCATTTTCTAGGTATGCTCGGTATGCATGGTACTTATGAGGCAAATCAGACTATGGATAAGTCAGATTTGGTGCTTGCGGTAGGCTGTCGTTTTGATGACCGTGTTACCAATAATCTGAACAAATTCTGTCCTGCAGCAAAAATCGTGCATATCGATATTGATCCAGCATCCATTTCTAAAACTGTCAATGCTGATATTCCTATTGTAGGTGATGCCAAAACTGTTTTAGAGCAGTTTATTGAAGTCTTTGATGAGGCTGGGTACAAAGAGAATGTTGAGGCCCTAAAAGCATGGTGGGGCCAGATTAACAAGTGGCGTGAAAGCAATTGTCTCAAATATGAGAAGAATAAGGATCTCATTGAACCTCAAGAGATTATTGAGGCCGTTTATGAGGCCACACAGGGTAAGGCCATAGTGGCAACCGATGTGGGACAGCATCAGATGTTTACTGCCTTGTACTACAGGTTTGATGAGCCACGGCATTTTTTAACCTCAGGGGGTCTCGGTACCATGGGCTACGGCTTTCCGGCAGCCTTGGGGGCCAAAATAGGCTGTCCTGACAAGGAAGTTGTCCTTTTTACGGGTGATGGCTCTTTCCAAATGAATATTCAGGAACTGTCTACAGCCTTGGAATTCAATATTCCAATTAAGATTTTTATCCTAGATAACTGTACCTTGGGTATGGTTCGTCAGTGGCAGAAGATGTTTTATAATGGCAATATTTCTTCGACCAATCTTAATTTCAATCCTGATTTTGTAGCTGTTGCCAAGGCTTATGGTCACGAGGCCTTTAGGGTGGAAAAACGCAGTGAACTTATGGATACGGTGAAGAAAGCCTTGAGCATGAAGGACAGGCTGGTTATTGTAGATATAGCCTGCAATACAGATGCAAAGGTACTGCCAATGCAGCAGATGGGTGGCAGTATGTCAGACATGTTCTTAAACGAGGAATAAAATGCGACAGATTATCTCTATTTTGCTTGAAAATGAGTCGGGTGCCTTATCCCGTGTGGTGGGATTATTCTCTCAGCGTGGCTATAATATTGAGAATATCACTGCTGCACCTACTGAGGATAATACCATTTCTAGAATTACCATCCTCACTAAGGGAGACGGTACAATAGTTGAGCGTATCACCAAACAGTTGCATAAGCTGGTAAATGTCATCAAGGTCTCAAGTCACGAGGAAAATTCTGTTGATATTGTGGGACGCGAGATCCTGTTTGTAAAGGTAAAGGCCATTGGACATACCCAGCGCGAAGAAATCAAAACTCTGTGTGATATTTTTGGCGCTAAAATTGTGGATATTACTCAAGATCAGTATATCTTGCAGTTTGTTGAATCTTCCTTAGAAGTTGATCGTTTCCTCAAGGCTGTGGGTGAACAGGCAGAGGTCGTGGAAACCGTACGTTCCGGTGTCTGTGGCATCTTCAGAGGCGAGCACTCTTTGCACACATAGTAGTTTTCAGAAGACATGGTTACAGCGGGATAAAAGTAAATGTCAGAACAGATGCAGTCACCTTCAGAGCTGCTTTTAACGATTGCAGAGTTAAATCGTGAACGTCAGTATTTTAGGATCATAAGTCTTCTTGAAGATCGTGAAAATGACTATGCATTATGTCTTGAGCTGGTACGTGCCTATATCAATGCTGCCAATCAGACCTCTGATCCGCTTTCGCTTCTAGATAAGGCTCAGTTGGTTTTGTCGCAATTTGCGCTAAGTGGCAAGGACGATCCGACATATCTTTTTTATGAGGGATATATTCTCTACAAAAAGGGATTAGGTCAGGATGCTCTCATTCGCTTTGAAAGAGCAGAGCGTTTTACCAGGCTAGAACAGGCAGAGCTTTTTTCTAAAATTACAAGGATGCTTGATATATGCCGTTCTGAAGAAAGACTTGCTCAATTTAAGGGCGTTTCTGATAAAGAGGCGCAGACTCTTCTTGAACATATAGGAAAGCACTTTGGTAATCCTGAACATTTATGCTCTGTTAATCATGTTGAGATCTACAGAATTGCTCCAACAGCAGAACATGACTATAACTTACTTGTCAGTGTTGGACTAAGTGGAAAAACCTACAAACGTGAGGACGGGTATACTGAAGGTGTGGAACTGGCTTTAGGTTTGCCTAAGGATTACAGATTTTATCAGGACAGAAAGGGTAATTTTGAGGTTTATCTGCTAATTGAGGTAATTTTGGCTCTCCTTGCTGAAGATAAGCCGATTGGTTTTGGCTATTATCTTGAAAAAGAAGGTGGGTTTGACACTGGTGCTCATTTTGTCGGCGCTATGCTGACCGGCATGGGAGAGTATGCCAAGTCAAGCCAGAGTCTTAGTGTGGGAGCAACAGAAGTATCCTTCCTTGAACTGCTTCCGTTAAGACCTATGGAGCTGAATTACAGAAAAAGCCACAGTGCAGCGGAGCTGCTTGAGGTTTTTGCCAAAAAACTCATAAGAATTACTCCGTTTATTGCGGCGCGGCCTGATGTAGTAGGTGAAGTTTTAAAAGTTTAAAGCATCCTTTTGAGGATGGGGCAGTTGCTGTCGACAGATGGCAACTTATGTTTTATTAGTGATTTTTTTTGATTATGGAAAAGTTAAATGGAGCCCAGCAGGTAGTTCGGGTTTTAGAGGATCTTGGAGTTAATCTTATTTTCGGTTATCCAGGAGCAGCGGTTACTGATATATATAATGAGTTGTATGATTCTAAAATAATGCATGTTCTTGCTCGTCATGAGCAGGGAGCGGTGCATATGGCCGACGGTTATGCCAGATCTAACGGTAAGGTTGGTGTGGCAATTGTGACTTCAGGTCCTGGAGCCACCAACACCGTGACCGCCCTTGCTACCGCCTATGGAGATTCAATTCCACTAGTGCTGATTACAGGTCAGGTTGCCACCTCTCTTATTGGTACTGATGCCTTTCAGGAAGTGGATACCATGGGCGTTACAAGACCTGTTGTCAAATACAGTTTTTTGTGCAAAAAACCTGAGGATATAGCCAAAAATCTGCGTAAGGCTTTTTATATTGCCTCCACAGGCCGCAAGGGACCGGTAGTGGTGGATATTCCTAAGAACTGTCAGAATCGCAATTATCTTTTTGATTATGAACCAAAATCGGATGTTTCTATACGTTCTTACAATCCTACGGTTTTTGGTCATAAGGGGCAGGTTAAACGCGCTGCCTCAGCACTGTTATCCGCCCAAAAACCTGTCATGCTGATAGGTGGCGGTGTGGTACAGGGAGATGCAACTGGTGAGGCCTATAAAATAGCCAAAAAACTTAATCTTCCGGTGATAAGTACGCTGATGGGAATTTCGGGATATCCAACTACGGATAAACAGTATCTAGGTATGCTTGGCATGCATGGACTGTACGAGGCTAATGAAACCATGCATAACTCGGATCTGATTTTTGCAGTCGGTACCCGTTTTGCCGATCGCGCCACTAATCTTGTCTCAAAATTCTGTCCTGAGGCAAAAGTGGTGCATATTGATGTTGATCCGGCCTCGATTTCTAAAACTGTAGGAGCGGATATTCCTATAGTAGGTGATGCCAGAACCGTTATGCAGCAAATTTTGGATGCCCTAGATGAGATTGGCAAGGAACCTGCTGATTTGAGTGAGTGGTGGCAGAAAATCGAGGTTTTCCGCAAGAAGAATTGTCTTTCCTACCACAAGTCTTCAGACATGATAAGACCTCAGGAATTTATGGAAACTCTGAACATGGTTATCAAGGAACTGAAGATTGAACCTTTTATAACTACTGATGTGGGACAGCATCAAATGTTCTCAGCACAGTACCTTGATTTTGACAAGCCTCGTCATTTTCTGACTTCGGGGGGACTTGGCACCATGGGAGTGGGGTTACCTGCTGCCATAGGCGCACGTTTTGCCAACCCTAAGAGTCCTGTTATCTGTATTACCGGTGACGGCTCTTTCCAGATGAATATGCAGGAAATGGCAGTATGTCGTAAACATAAACTACCGATTAAGGTGTTTATTCTCGACAATTCTGTTTTAGGCATGGTAAGACAGTTTCAAAGCGTATTCTATGATGAGCGCTACAGTGCCACTAATCTTGATGGAAACCCTGATTTTGTCAAACTGGCTGAGGCCTATGGCTTTAAGGGAATACGGGTCAAGGATTCTGCGCAGTTAGAAAATACCATTAGAGCCGTACTGCAGTCTCCAGATGAATTTATTCTGGTGGATGTGATTACTGATATCAATACCAAGGTCATGCCATGGCAACGTGCTAACGGTTCTATGATTGACATGATGCTTAATGATGAGGAGAACAACTAAATGAGACACGTCATCTCTATTCTCTTAGAAAATGAGGCTGGTGCCTTATCGCGTGTGGTTGGTCTGTTTTCCCAGCGCGGATACAATATTGACAGTCTGACCGTGGCACCAACTGATGATCCTACATTGTCAAGATGCACTATTCTGACCACTGGGGAGAAGGATGAGGCCGAGCAGATTACAAAACAACTGCATAAACTAGTTTGTGTATTCAGAGTATCTGCTCTTTTAGAAGAGGCAGAGGGTGGCCTTGAAAGGGAACTGGTTTTGGTTAAACTTTATACACCTAATCGCAGTATCCGTGATGAGGTAAAGAGTCTTGCGGATATTTTCCATGCCCGCATTATTGATCTTAATGCGGAGATTTTTACTCTGGAATTTGTGGGCAGCTCTGCTGAAAGTGATAACTTTATTGAAACCCTAGGTAAAATTGTGGAAATCCAGGAAGTGGTGCGCTCAGGTCTTGTTGGTATCGCCAAAGGCTCCCACTTTATGAAGCCTTAGCTACATCAGCGAGTCGTTTGCGGCTCGGTTATCTCTGTTCTTTTCAAGCATAACGGCAGCACCATCAATTGTGTTGCCGTCGTTTTCCCTGATATGTCTCTGCCCATTACGACTGAACTTTATAATCTTGTCCTTAAGATTGCCTTTTCCGGTAATCATTGATGTTCTAAGATCTATTAACAGCTGCTGCTCCTGATCATGACTGCGGATTATGGTCTCGAGCCGGTCTTCTACTGTTTTGAATTTCTCAAAAATACTCTGGGCACTGTTGATAAGTTCATTAACTCTTTTGGTCTGTTCTGAGAGCATCCAAAGATTAGTCACCACCCGCAGTGCTGGCAGCAGAGAGGAGGGTGATACAAGGTAGATATCCTGCTTGGAGGCTGTCTCATAAAGGGTTGCATCGTTATATAGCGCTTCTGACAGAGCACCGTCAAAGGGGACAAACATAAAAACAAAGGATGGACTGTTGAGGCTTTCGCGATAGTACTCACTATAGCCTTTGTCCTTTAATTCACGAATGTGATTCTTAATGGACTGTATATGCTCCTTTAATGCCTGTTCTTTATCTTTTGGTGTTATGGCATTGATAAAATTGGTGTAGGCGCTAAGTGAACATTTGGCATCAATGATAATACAGTGATTGTCAGGAAGATTGATAACGGCATCTGGTCTTACGGTTTTATCGTGTTTCATATCAAGGTGTGTATCAGGATGAACCGCTACCTCCCGCTGGTATTCACGTCCCTTGACGAGACCTGAACTCTCTAAAACTCTTTCTAGCTGCTGTTCTCCCCACATGCCTTGAGATTTGACTCCGTGACGCAGGGAATTGGCAAGTTCTTGAGCCTCCTTGGTCAGAGACAGGGAAGACTCCTTAAGATTTTTTAATTCATTGGCAAAGGCACCGTCACGCTGCTGTTGTTCTTTACGTCCCTCATAAATCATATTACGGAATTTATCAAGTTCCTCGCGTAAAGGTGTGATAACCGCGGTCATGGTTTTCTGAGACTGTTCGTTTAGTCCCTCTGCACCTTTATTCACAAATCTTTCACATAGAGTATTGAGTCTCTCTTCAAGCATTTTCTGGGACTTTATGAGATTTTCCTCATTCTGATCTTTGATACGGCTTTCACTTTCAAGACGTGATTCTAGTGTTGCAATGTATTTTGAGTATTCTTCCTTCTTTTCAGCAAGATTAAGATTCTGTTCAAGAGTCTGAGTAATCTTGAGATGCAGTTCCTCATTTTGACGGGTTAACTGTGTATTTTTTTCAGTAAGAATTCGTATATTGTCCTCATAGCCATGTAGGGCTGAGGTAACACTCTGGTTGTGCTTTTCAAGCAGATGATATCGCTCATTTAGTGCTTGGTAGTAATCCTCATTTTTTTTAGCCTCACTATGACTTTTCTGGTATTCAAGGTTGAGGATTGCATACTGATTTTCAAGGTTTTTATGTTCTTCCTTTTGCTGATTGAACTGAGAGTAAAGGCTCTCAAATTCCCTTATTTTTTCCTGTAATTCATGTTTTTTGTGCTGATAACGGCGGTTTGCTTTAAAGAAAAACATTAGTACAATGACAGTAACAATACTAAGAGCACTGATGAGATAAATTAAGATAGTAGGTTCGTTTAGGAGGACAGTTGGGGACATGGTCTGATACTCTTTTTTTAATCCTAAATATCCCTTAGTATAAAGGTTTTGTTGTTAAAAAAATATATCTAAAGATGTATTCTAATATCATGTCGGCACTGTGTTTTAGCTATGCATTTTCTAATTCATAACAGATACACAGAAAACAGCAGTAATTTTGGGCGGGATGAGAAAAGATCGCGATACTAGATAAACTGGTTTGCAAGTTATATTTTTGTCTTTGAGGTTGACCATAGTTCTCCTAGGTTAATTCTACCAAAATGTGCTCATAGTGTTCATTAGTTTTATTTACAGCTTAAGTCATAAAGCTCTTAAATTGATGCCTTCATTATAGACTGTGAATAGTAACTCATTTTTTCCTTTAAAAAAACTTCCGCGGAGGAAGTTTTTTTTAATGTGTGCTCAGCATGAGCATT